>NZ_JBISDI010000012.1:0-102099 GCF_051162045.1 Anaerozeibacter quisquiliarum | reverse complement strand
AGTAAACGAGAAAGCCCTGATTCATCGAGAATCAGGGCTTTCCGTTGGAGGCGTGAACCAGATTTGAACTGGTGAATAAAGGTTTTGCAGACCTTTGCCTTACCACTTGGCTATCACGCCATGGAAAGGTATTGGAGCGGTAGACGAGACTCGGACGCGCGGACTTGCATGTAAGGCCCACACATCATGCCCGAAAACCAGTGGAGCGGTAGACGAGACTCGGACTCGCGACCTCCACCTTGGCAAGGTGGCGCTCTACCAACTGAGCTACTACCGCAGATTGCGCACCGCGCGAAACGGTGCTGGTGCCTTGGGGCGGAATCGAACCACCGACACGTAGATTTTCAGTCTACTGCTCTACCATCTGAGCTACCAAGGCAGATTGGCGATCCGGAAGGGGCTCGAACCCTCGACCTCCAGCGTGACAGGCTGGCATTCTAACCAACTGAACTACCGGACCGCGATGAACTTGGTGGGAACAACAGGGCTCGAACCTGTGACCCCTTGCGTGTAAAGCAAGTGCTCTACCAGCTGAGCTATGCTCCCATTGTTCCGGGGCGTCGCGTGCGACAGGTTATATGTTACTGGATTCATACCCGATTGTCAAGTGCTTTTGAAACTTTTCATCGTTCCGGATCGTTAAATAATGGGTATAGGGCATGCTCTGCGGCGACGGCCGCATCCAGAACGCGCATCACCTGGTAAGCCTCGATAAGCGTGGGCGCGTCGCTGTCCCTGCCCTCGAGATGATCGAGCAGCGCCTCGAACTGACGCACGTAGGTATCCTCCGCGCGGTATTGGATCGCAAGCGGCTCGTAACGTCCGTCGCCGCGGCCCACGTATACGCCGGGCTTTTCAAGCCCGCAGTCGAACAGATGTACCCGAACCGCCCCCCGCTCAAAGCCCAGCAGCAGCGAGCTTGCGTGCGGCGAAGGCAGCCCCGTGCACACCGCCACATACCCGACGCCGCCGGCGTCGCCCAGCAGCTGATAGCCGCTGTCGAGCGCCGTACCCGACGCGCGCCGCTCCACCCGCGCGCTGAGCGCGCTCGTCGCGGCGCCGGCCAGATGGTGGATGCGGTCGATCTGATGCGCGCCGTGCGTCAGCAGCATGCCGCCGCCGGCCTGGGCAGGATCGAAATACCAGGCCGGCCGTTGCTCGTGAAAATAATGGAAGTTCAGCACGTCGGTCACGCTGACCAGCGCGCCCAGCTCGTCCGCTCCGCCCTGGCGCAGAAAGTCCCGCAACGCCCGCATCGGGGCCAGGTAGCGCTGCGTATGGCATACCGCCGCGCGCACGCCGTGCCGCTTCGCCGCCTCGATCATCACCCGCGCGTCGGCCGCGTCTGCGGCCAGCGGCTTTTCCACCATCACGTGCAGGCCGCGCTCGGCGCACGCGCAGAACTGCCCGGCGTGCTGGCCGTGCGGCGTCTCGATCAGCACCGCATCCAGCCTTTCCCGATCGAGCATCGCCCGATAATCGGCGTAGACCGGCGCCTCCAGCCCCCATTGGCTTTTCAGCCGCTCGGCCTTTTCGACCGTGCGGTTGCACAGCGCCGCGATCCGCACCCGTCCGGTGCGCAGCAACGCCGGCACGTTCTCCTCGGCGATCCGCCCCGTCCCGATTATGCCAATTCGCATGGTACCTCCCGCTCGGCGATCCGCCCGCCCTCGATCGACAGCGCCAGCCGCTTGTCAAACTGCCCGGAAATAACCGGGAAATCGCTGCGGTAGTGGCTGCCCCGGCTTTCCTTGCGCCAGCGCGCCGCGCGCAGCAGCACCTCCGCCACCGTCAGCAGGTGCGCCGTCTTGGCCGCCGCCTTGACCCGGCGCGCGTCGGCCATTTCGCCGAGCGGATCAAACGCGGCCCTCCACTCGGTCACCCGACCAAGCGCGCGCAAAAGAGGCGCCTCCTCGCGCACCACGTTCGCGTGAAACCACATCAGCCGCCTGAGCGGCGGGAGGATGTCGTCCGGCTTAAGCCGTGCATTCGGCCGCCGGCCATAATGCGCCTCGAGCGAGGAGCGCGCTTCGTCGGCGGGCAGCTTTGCGAGGCCGTGCCCCTGCGCGTACCGCACGGCCGCCGTCGCCGCGATCTCGCCAAACACCAGGCAGCTGCCGGTCGAATTCCCACCCTGGCGGTCGGCGCCGTGGATGCCGCCGGTCACCTCGCCACAGGCGAGCAGCCCCTTCACGGCCGTCTGACAGTCCCCGTCGATCCACACGCCACCGTTGGCCGCATGATAAAACGGCGCGATGCGGATGTCGTCCTCCACGATGTCCACGCCCCGCCTCTCGCTGAGCCAGCGCACGTAGTCGGTCAGGAAGGTGAAGCGCACCTCGCGAATCTCGGGCACATAGCGCAGCCGGAAGCCTCGATCGGCCCCCGCCTGCAGGATCTCCTCCATCATCGCGATGTCAAACCACTTGGAAATGCCCCGGCTGGTGAACGGCCCGTGCGTCGCGCGCTCGCGGATGCAGGCGACCCGGTCGGCCTCCTCGCTCAGGTAGGGCGACAGCAGGTCGCGCCCGTCGTCGGTGCGCATGCGCGCGGCATAGGGCAGCGCCGTCTCTCGAAACACCGTCTTGTACGCCAGACTCAGGAAGCCGGGGATGAACTGAAGGAATTCCATGTTAATCAGCTGCGCCCCGGCCGCCAGCGCCAGCGCCTGGCCGTCGCCGCTGACGTCGGGCGTATTCAGGCTATGCTCGAACAGATCGCCAAATCCGCCCGTCGCCAGCACCGCGCTCTTGCAGGCGATCGAAAACAACCCGTCCGGACCGGACGCGGTGACCCCCGCCAGCGCGCCGTCACGCACAATCAGGTCGACGGCGAATGTACATTCGCGCACCGTGACGTTTGGCATGCTTGCGAGCAATGCCCGCGCCCGCGTCCGAATGGCGTTCCAGTCCGACCAGCACCAGGTGGGGCGCGCCGTCCGGGCAAAGCAGGCGGGCTTGGGGTCGGTCAGCCGCGGCTCGATCCCGAGCTCGGGCATGCGGCGAACCGCCTCGCCGATGCGCGCGACATACAGCCGGTTCATGGCGGGGCTGCCCATCTTGAGCGATGTGTCGTCGATTTCACGCAAAAAGCGCGCGTCGCCCTCGGGCGTGCCGTCGCTCGACTGGCAGGCCACCATCTCCATCATGGGGTAAAAGCTCGATCCGGTACACAGATGATCCTTGACCAGCACGTCGACGCGCAGGCCGCTGTGCGCCGCTGTCACGGCGGCGCGCAGCGCGGCCAGCCCGCCTCCGACGATCACGATGTCGACGTCGCGCGTCCACCCGATCGTCATAAGGCGTTCAGGAAGTCGACTTCCGCCCCCGCCATCTGCGCCTTGAGCAACTCAAACCGCGCGCGCATGGCCGCCGCCTGGGCGGCGTCGTAGCGGGTGAACGGGCGGCGCGACACGCCGGCGTCCACGCCCATGAACGTAAGGCAGAGCTTAAGGGCCGGCATCAGGTCGTATTCGAGCAGCGCGAAGATCACCCGATTGGCCACCAACTGCAACCGCTCCATGTCGCGCGCGCGCCCCTCGGCGTGGGCGGCGCACAGCTTCACCAGCACGTCGGCGATCAGGTTGTAGGTCGAGCCGATCAGCCCGTCCGCGCCAAAGGTCAGGCCGCTCGCGGCCATCTCGTCCGCGCCCGAGTAGATCATGAAGTCCTCGCCCAGCGCCTGCTTGATCCGGGGCAGGTCGTAGTGGGTGGCGGCCGTATACTTGATGCCATCGACGCCGTCGATAGCACCCAGCCGCCGAATCATGTCAAAGCTCACCAGCCCCGCCAGCGCGATGTTGTACACGATCATCGGAAGGCCCGACGCCTGCACCAGATCGGCATAATAGCCGGCGATCCCGTCGTCGCTGAACTTCCAGTAGATCGGCGGAACCGACGAAATCGCGTCGGCGCCCGCCGCGGCGGCGTGGCGCGCCAGGTCTGCGCTCGCGCGCGTGCTGATCGCGCCCACATGCACGATCACCGGCACCCGCCCCCGCACCTCGTCGATCACCGCCTCGACAGCCGCCATGCGCTCCTCGGACGTCATCATGAAGCCCTCGCCGGTGCTGCCGGTCAGGTAGAGGCCGCCGATGTCGTAGCGAAGCAGATGCCGCGTCAGCGCGCGCATCTTGGCTTCGCTCAGCCGCTCGTCCTCGTCAAACACGGTGAGCATCGCCGGGATCACGCCCCGGATCTGGTCAAGGCTAAACTTGCTCATTGAAAGATTCCTCCGCGTCGTTTTTCAGATGGCAGGCCACAAAGTGTTCCCGTCCGCCCGCCAGGTACCGCGTAAGCGCGGGCCGCCGGGCACGACACACCTCCATGCAGTCGGGACAGCGCGGATGGAACGCGCAGCCGTCGGGCGGGTCGACGGGGCTGGGCACGTCGCCCTGGAGCACGATTCGCTTCGACCGGCGCTCAAGGTCGGCGACCGGGATGGCCGACAGCAGCGCCTGCGTGTAGGGGTGCAGCGCGTTTTTGTACAGATCCCCGGCGTCCGCCAGTTCCACCACCCGTCCGAGGTACATCACCGCGATGCGGTCCGCCATGTACTCCACTACGCTCAGGTCGTGGGTGATGAACAGGTAGGTCAGGCCGCGCTCCGCCTTGAGCCGCTCGAGCAGCGCCAGCACCTGCGCCTGGATCGACACGTCGAGCGCGCTCACACACTCGTCGCATACGATCAGTTCCGGATCGACCAGCAGCGCCCGCGCGATGCCGATCCTCTGGCGCTGCCCGCCGGAAAACTCGTGCGGATAGCGGTCCATGTAAGCGCCGCGCAGGTTGACCGCCTCCAGCAGCTCGCCGACGCGCCGCCTGCGCTCGGCCTTCGAGCGGACGCCGAAGCGGCGGAGCGAATCCTCGAGCGAGCCGAATATGGTGAAGGCCGGGTTCAGCGACGAATAGGGATCCTGAAACACGATCTGCATCTTTTCGCGCGCCTTGAGCATCTCCCGCTCGGTAAGCTTCATCAAATCCCGCGGCTCGCCGTCAAAATCGTAGAGGATTTCGCCTTCCGCGCCCGGCGTCAGCCGGAGGATCGACTTGCCGAGCGTGGTCTTGCCGCAGCCGCTCTCCCCCACCAGGCCGAGCGTTTCGCCGCGGTAGATGGTCAGCGATACGTCGTTGACCGCCTTGACATGGCCCGCGACCCGGCGGAATACGCCCTTGCGTACCGGGAAGAAGGTCTTGAGGCGCTTGATTTGCACGAGCGCACGGCCGCTTCCCCTATCCATCGCCCATCACCTCCTCGAGCCGAAAACAGCGCGCCCGATGCCCGCCGGGCAAATCCCGCGCGTCCGGCATGGCGCATCCGCAGGCCTCCGCCGCATAGTCGCAACGGGGCGCGAACTGACAGCCCGGCGGCCGGTCATGCGGGTCGGGCGTCGAGCCGCGGATGGGCTCGAGGCGCTGCGCCCGACCCCGCCCGATCACCGGGATCGACTTGAGCAGCGCGCGGGTATAGGGATGGGCGGGCCGCCCGAGCACCCGGTCGACCGGCCCCTCCTCGACGACCGAGCCCATGTACATCACCGCCACGTCGTCGGCCAGCTCGGTCACCACGCCCATGTCGTGGGTGATGAGCATCACGCCTGCGCCGCTCTCGCGCTTGAGCCGCTCTATGAGCTCGAAGATTTGCGCCTGCACGGTGACGTCGAGCGCCGTGGTGGGCTCGTCGGCGATCAGCACGCGGGGATTACAGGCCATCGCCATCGCGATCATCGCGCGCTGGCGCATGCCGCCGGAAAACTGGTGCGGGTATTCGCGCGCGCGCTGCTCGGGCAGCGGGATGTCCATGCTGCGCAGCAGCGCAACCGCGCGCTCGTGCGCCTGCGACCGTGTGAGTCTCTCGTGCGTCAGCAGGTTTTCGGCGATCTGATAGCCCACGCTGTACACCGGGTTGAGCGCGGTCATCGGATCCTGAAAGATCATGGCGATGTCCTTGCCGCGCAGTTGGCGCATGGCCTCGCCGTCCCGCTCGAGCCGGTCGATGCGCACGTCGCCGCCCGGCCCGTGGTAGGTGATCGAGCCGCGCTCAATGCGGGAAAGGTCGGGCAAGAGGCGCATGATGGCGCCGGCGGTCACGCTCTTGCCGCAGCCGCTCTCGCCCACGACGCACAGCGTCTGCCCGCCGTACACCCGTAGCGACACGTCGCGCACCGCGTTGTTTGGCCGGTTGCCGGTATAAAAGCTCACGCTCAGGCTGTCCACACTGAGCACGGGCACACCCTTCATCCGCCTTTCCCCCCTTTATCAGCCGCTTTGCGTCGGATCGGTCGAGTCGCGCAGTCCGTCGCCGATGAAATTCACGCTGAGCACGAACGCCGAGATGAACAGCCCCACCGGCAGCCAGATCCACCAGCTGTTTTGCAGGATCTTAAAGTCGTTGGCGACGTTCAGGATGTTGCCCCAGGTCGCGATTTGGGGCGGCACGCCCAGTCCCAGGAACGACAGAGCCGTCTCCTGCAGGATGAACATGGCCGTCGACAGCGTAATGTTGACCATGATGGGGCCGATGGCGTTGGGCAGCATGTGCTTGTAGCAGATGACGAGGTCGTTTACGCCAAACGCGCGCAGCGCCTGCACGTACTCCTCCTCGCGCAGCGACAGCATCTTGGCGCGCGTCATCCGGTAGATGCTGCCCCAGCCGGTCGCGACGAAGATGAGCAGCAGGTTGTTGAGGCTCTGCCCCGCCATCGACACCAGCAGAAGCACCAAGATGATCTGCGGAAAGCTCATGAAGATCTCACTCACCCGCATCGCCAGCGCGTCCGCCAGGCCGCCGCGGTAGCCGCAGTAGGCGCCCAGCCCCACGCCCACCGCCGCCGCGCCCAGCGCCGATCCCAGCCCGACCAGGATCGATATGCGGCCCCCGTACAACACCCGCGTGAACACGTCGCGCCCCAGCTTGTCGGTGCCGAACAGATGGATCGGGCCTGGCGGCTGGAGCACGCTCTTGAGATCGATCTTGCCCGGATCGTAGGGCGTAATCAGCGGCGCAAAGGCGCACGAGAGCACGATGGCCAAGAACACCATAAGGCCGACCGTCGACAGAGGACTTGAGAGCATCTTGCGCAGCGCGCGGCTCTTGATGAGCGTCCGCCGGGGCGGCCGCTCGCCGGCGCGCGCGATTTTGTCCATCTTCCGCTCAAGCGCCCGCGCCCGTCCGCGAAGCTTCGCCATCTCCCCGCCCCCCTTCATTCGAGCCGCACCCGCGGGTCGATCAGCGCCGTGAGCAGGTCGACCATGAAGCTGGCCACCAGCACCACGATCACGCTGAGCAGCGCGATCGCCATCACCAACGGGTGGTTCTGCCCGCGCACCGCCGCCACAAAGGCCTCGCCGATGCCCGGCCATTGAAAGATCTGCTCGATCACCACCGAGCCGCCGATCAGCATCGGCAGCCGGAACCCGATCAGCACCACGACCGGCGTCAGCGCCACCCGAAACCCGTGCATGAGGTACACGCGCCAGTTGGGCAGGCCCTTGCTGCGCGCCGTCTTCATGAACTCCTTGTTCATCGCGTCCAGCATGCTCGCGCGCGCGTAGCGCATCACGCCCGCCGTCATCGATATGCCGAGCACCGTCGCCGGCAGGATCAGGTGGCGCAGCTGCTGGGCATAGCCAGTATAGTCGGGCGAGGTACGCCCGCCGATCGGCAGCCATTTGAGGTGGATCGAAAAGACCAGCAGCATCGTAAGTCCGAAGAAAAACTCGGGGATGGATACGCCCACCATGCCCAACACCGTCAGCAGGTTGTCGGCCTTGCCCCCGCGCCGTACGGCGCTCAGGATCCCCAGCAGGTTTCCGAGGATCGTCGAGATGAGCAGCGCCGCCGCCGACAGCTCGAGCGTGGCCGGCAGCTTCTGGGCCAGGATCTGCGCGATCGGCACGCCGCTGGTCAGGCTGTAGCCGAAGTTGCCGCGCAGCAGAGCGGCGAGCCAATGGACATATCGCTCGACGAACGGCCGGTTGAGGCCGAGCGCCTCGCGCATCTCCTCCAGCCGCTCGGGCGAGATATTGGCCAGTTGGTCGGGGCTGACCATGTAGGACACCGCGTCTCCCGGCATCATCTCCATGCCCAGATACACCAGAAAGCTGATGACCAACAGCATCGGCAGCAAGATGAGCAGCCTGCGGATCAGATAGGCGAGCACCGGCATCCCTCCCCCACGTCGTTAAAGGGCCGGGCGCTGCCGCACGGCAGCGCCCGGCGTAATGAAGCGGTTGCCTACTGGCGGGGGAACTTGTTGACGTACATCAGGCGGGTGTAGCGCACGTTGACCGGGGTCACCTGCATGTGATCCATCGCCTCGATGGCCAGCACGTCCTCCACCGACTTGGTGTAGGCGTAGTCCACCTGCCCGGCGGCGCAGTTCTTGACGAGATTCAGGTCGGATTCGCCGCTGGGATACATGCGCAGTTCGTCGATCTTGGCGCGGCCGCCGTAGTAGTCCTCAAACGGCACATACACCGCGTACTCGTTCATCTTGACCTCGGAGAGCTTGAACGGGCCCGAGCCGATCGGGAACTGCCAGAACTCGGCCTGCTGGAACAGCGCCGGATCGACGTTCTCGAAGTACTTTTGGGGCATGGGTGCGAACTGGGTAAAGGTCAGCAGGATGTTGGGGTTGACGCGGGCAAAGCGGAAGGTCAGCTTGTTGCCGTCGATCGAAATGCCCTCGATGTGTTCGGCCGCGCCCGAGGCGTAGGCCTCGTAGCCTTCGAGCGCCTTGAAGGTGGTCAGGATGACCGGGTTGGTCTGCACCTTGGTGGCCAGCTCCACCGTAAAGCGCACGTCCTCGGCGGTAATCGGCTCGCCGTCGTGCCACTTGACGCCGTCGCGCAGCGTGGTCTCGAAGGTCAGTCCGTCTTCGCTCAGCCGGTAGTCGCTGGCCAGGCCGCCCGTAAGCGGCGACAGGTTCTCGTCGGCCACGATCAGCCGGTCAAACAGCACCTTCTGGCTCATCAGGAAGCCGGGGTTGAAGAACGGGGTTTCGAAGAACTCCGCCGGGCCACCGTTGGTATGGAGCACCTTCCTGCCGTCCGCGCCCGGCTCGATGTCCCAGTTGACGATGTTCCAGTTGTAGGTGTACTGCTCGTTGCCGTAGGGCGCGCCCGCGCGGTCGAGCTTCTTGCTCTGAACCACGAACACCGGCTGGTGGTAGAGCGGCAGGTTGATTTCGTTCTCGTTTTCGTAGCGCTCAAGCGCGTGGTACGCCGCGATCTGCGCCTGCACGTCGCCGGTCGAGTTGGTGGCGTCGATCAGCGCGTCCAGCGCCGGATCGGACGGGTTGTAGCTGTTGGAGGATGCGCCGGTGCGATAGCGGTCGTAGTAATCGCCCATCGACAGCGCGGCCACCGCCGCATAGGCCAGATCCCATTTGACCGCCGAGGGGCCGTTGACCGGATCTGCGGGCGGCACCCACAGCTGCGACGCCAGGTCGCCTTCGAGCTTCCTGAAGTTCATCTTGATGCCGACGTCGGCAAAGTAGGCCTGGATCGCGGTCAGCAGATCGACCGTCATCTGGTCGCCGTAGTAGTACACGCAGTCCAGCTCGCGATTCGCGTCCCAAGCGGCTTCGGCGAGCAGGGCGCGCGCCTTGTCGGGGTCGTAGGCGTAGTCGTTCAGCCCATCGGCGCGCCACGCGCCCTCGGGCGCCATCACGCTGGCGACCGTGGCCTTGCCGGCCATCAGCGAGTCGATGATCGCCTGCATGTCGATCGCGTAGGCCATGGCCTGGCGCACGCGCACATCCGACAGCGGGTTGGCGTTGGCCGGCTGCGCAAAAGCCGCCGTCGCGCCAAGCAGCATCATCAGCGCCAGCAACAGGGAAACCATTCGTTTCATGGGGTCACACTCCTCTCGTCCGTTCAAGCATATGCCATGCGCGCATTTCGGCGCGCAACGCGCCATGGTGTGCGAAGATTGTTGGAAATACATATATCGCGCAAATGAACCCGCCCGCTTCTATCATGATTATACAGGGCAAAACACAATTGTCAACACAAAATCGAAAATATTTTCTCCGCTTCGGATTACTGAAAATTATTTTCATTATGAGGCTTGCGCATGGCGGTGCGCCTACGGTATAATGGGCCAAGAAGCGCAAGGGGGTGGCGTCGTGAACGTTTTGACGCTTGATTTGGGTGGCACGGCGATCAAGCACGCGTTGTTTCACGAGGACGGGCGGTTGATTGCGCGGGGCGAAACGGCGTCGGACGGCCGTCTGAGCGCGGACGCGCTGCTCATGCGCGCGCACGAGGTGATCGGCGGGTACGAGGGCTTTCACGCGATCGGCGTGAGCACCACCGGCCAGGTGGACGCGCGCACGGGCGAGATCGTGTTCGCCAACGAGAACGTGCCCGGCTATACCGGCGTAAAGCTGCGCGCGCTGCTCGAGGCGCGCTACGGCGTGCCGGTGGCGGTCGAAAACGACGTCAACGCCGCGGCGCTCGGCGAGGGCGAACTGGGCGCGGCGAAGGGCGTGCCCGACTACCTGTGCCTGACCTATGGCACGGGCGTGGGCGGCGCGATCGTCATTGACGGCCGGCTGTACGGCGGCAGCCGCGGCGTGGCGGGCGAGGTGGGGCACATGATCGCCCATCCGGGCGGACGGCCCTGCGCGTGCGGCCAATCCGGATGCTACGAGCAATACGCCTCGGTCACCGCGCTGGTTCGCGCCGCGCGCGCGGTCGACCGTCGCGCGACGGATGGGCGCACGCTGTTTGAACTGGCCGAAGACAGCGCGCTTCTCCGGGCAGTCGTCGACGACTGGCTGGGCGAGGTGGCGCTGGGGCTTGCAACGCTGACCCATATCCTGAACCCCGGCCTGATCGTGCTGGGCGGCGGCGTATTCTCTCGCGCGCACCTGACGGCCCGGCTTGCGTCGCTGCTGTCGCCCCGGTTGATGGCGAGTTATCGTGGCGTTCACCTCGAGCGCGCGCAGTTGGGCAACGCTGCGGCGCTGTACGGCGCGCTGTCGCTGGCGCGCAAGCGGCTTCACGCCAACCCCAAGTCATGAACACGCCCATCCGGCGGCGTCTCTGCCGCCCTGGCGTGGCCGGAACGGAAAATTCACTCGCCCGATGGACGCGCTCATGATTGGGATTGGGATAAGGAGGGGCGCCGGTATGGACATCTTCACGGCGATTCGCACCGGGTACGAGGCGTTCACCAAGGCCGGGCGCCGGGTGGCCGACTACGTGCTCGAGCATCCCCAAAAGGCGATCTACCTGTCGATCACCGAGCTCTCGGATGCCTGCCGCGTGGGCGACGCCAGCGTTTTTCGCTTCTGCAAGGACCTGGGATATCGCGGCTATCAGGACTTCAAGCTGCACCTGGCGCAGGCGCTGGCGGCCTCCTCCCAGGAAGACGCGGCGGTTCAGCTGACCGGCGCGGTCGGGTTTCAGGACAGCCTCGAGGATATGCTGCAAAAGGTGCTGTCCTCATCGGTGGCGGCGCTCAACGAGACGTTCCGCTACACCCGGCCGGACGACATACGCGAGGCCACCCGCCTGCTGATCGAGGCGCGCCACATCGTGTTTTTCGGCGTGGGCGGCTCGATGGTGACCGCGCAGGAGGCCATGAGCCGGTTTTTGCGCATCACGCCCAAGGTGCGCATGGTGGGCGACCTGCACTTGCAGCTGATGAGCGCGGCGCTGATGACGCCCGAGGATGCGGCGGTGGTGTTTTCCTACTCCGGGGCCACCAAGGACACGCTGGCGGTCGCGCGCCGGGCGAAGGAGGCGGGCGCCCGGGTGATCGCGGTCACCCGCTTCGAGCGTTCGCCGCTGTCGGATTTAAGCGACCTGCTGCTGCGCTGCGGCGCGAACGAAGGGCCGCTGCAGGGCGGCTCGATCGCGGTCAAGATGTCCCAGCTGTACCTGCTGGACGTGCTGTACCTGGAGTACTTCCGCCAAACGCTGGGCTGCTCGATCAAAAATAAAGAACGCACCGCCGCGGCGGTGACTGAACATATGTTGTAAAAAGGGGGAGCTCGCATGAATCCTACAATTGCGCGCCTCAAGGGGCGGCTGGTGGTCTCCTGTCAGGCGCTGCCCGACGAACCGCTTCACAGTCCCTTCATCATGGGCCGCATGGCCTACGCCGCGATGCTGGGCGGCGCGGGCGCGATCCGCGCGAACACGCCGGCGGACATCGTCGAGATCAGGCGGCAGGTGGATCTGCCCCTCATCGGGCTGTACAAGCGCATCGTGCCCGGCAGCCCGGTATACATTACCCCGACGATGGCCGAAATCGACGCGTTGGTGGACGCGGGCGCGGATGTGATCGCGCTCGACGCCACCGATCGGCCCCGCCCGGACGGATTGGAGATCGGGGCGTTTTTTCGCGCCGTGCGGAAAAAATACCCCGGTCAGCTGTTCATGGCCGACTGCGCCACGTTTGAGGACGGCATGCGGGCGCAGGCGCTGGGTTTCGACCTGGCGGGCACCACGCTGGCCGGCTACACCGACGAGACCCGGGCGCGCCCGCTGCCCGATTTCGAGCTGATAGAGCGATTGTCCGGGGCGCTTCAAGTCCCGCTGATCGCTGAGGGCGGCATCTGGACGCCCGAGCAACTGGCGCGTGCGTTTACGTGCGGCGCATACGCGGCGGTGGTGGGTACCGCGATCACGCGGCCGCGCGAGATCACCCGCCGGTTTGCTGATGCGTTGCCTCAACCGGAGGGGGTTGGGCGCCCATGATCCTGGACATCTTTGAAAACGCGCGCCTGTACGAAGGCGCGCTGCCGGGCATTTCGCGGCTGACGGCGTTTGCGCTGTCGCTCAGGGACGCGCCGGCAGGCCGGTACGATTTCGAGGGCGGGGGTCACTACGTGCTGATCCAGACGCCCGTGACGCGCGCGCGCCTGGGCGCGCCGTTTGAAGCGCATCGGCGCTATGCTGACGTGCAACTGCTGCTCGAAGGCGACGAAGTGCTGCGCTGGGCGCCGCTGGCCTCGCTTGCAATCACCGTGCCCTACGATGAACACAACGACGCGCTGATCGCCGAAGGCGAGGGCGTAGACATCCCAATCAGGCCCGGCACGTTCTACGCCCTGTTCCCCGGCGACGCCCACGCCCCGCTCTGCGCCCCCGCCGACCCCGGCGTTGCGCTCAAAAAGGCCGTCGTCAAGCTGCTTTTGCCGGCGGCTACATGACCGGCGAGCGCGAAGCAAAGGATTTCCGCCCGGCCGCAATGCGACCCGTGGGACGGGCGGAAATCCTTTAAGGCCGATTTCGTCAGCGCGCCTTTCCCCACAGAGCGTACTGCGCCTCATTTTGAAGCGCCGACAACATCAGTTCCCGCGCGTTCGGGTAGCGTTTGCACAGTTGATCCAGCAGTTCCTTGACCTCTTGGCGCTTGGTGCGGCCGTTGACCGGGCAGGGCGATTTGACCACCGGCAGGTTCAGCGTGCGGGCCATGTGGATCACGTGCTTCTCGGGCAGGTAGACGAGCGGCCGGATCTGCGTGACGCCGCTGCGGGTCAGGTGCGTGACCGGATGGAAGGTGTGGATGCGCCCCTCGAACAGCAGCGACAGCACGAGCGTCTCGATCGCGTCGTCGCGGTGATGCCCGAGCGCCACCTTGTTGAAGCCCCGCTGCGCGCACAGCTCGCTTAGCGCGCCCCGGCGCATCTTGGCACACAGCGCGCAGGGGTTTTTCTCCTTGCGCTCCTCAAAGAGCACGCGTCCAATTTGCGTCTCCTTGACGACGAACTCGACCCCGAGCCGCTCGCACAACGCCCGGACGCCCGTGAGGTCAAAGGGCTCGATCCCCATGGTCAGCGTGACCGCGGTCAATGTGTAGGGCACCTTGCAGAACTTGCGGTACAGCGCCAGCGCGTACAATAAGAGCAGGCTGTCCTTGCCGCCCGACACGCCCACCGCGACGCGGTCGCCCGCCTCGATCATGCGGAAATCCTGGTCGGCGCGGCGCAGGCAGCCCAGCGTTTCTTTCATAACGATCCTCTCAAGACAATAGTCCCCTCGGGGATGTTTGGAGGGCCGAAGCCCTCCATGTTCAATTCATAGGCGCCGGTTCGGTCCCCGACTCACGCGCATATGCCCGCAGGCGGATGCGCGCGACCATCAGACGGCCAGGAATTTGGTCGCGATCACGAACAGCACCGTCAGCGCGCCGGCGTCGACGATCGTGGTAATCAGGGGGCTGGCCATCAGCGCCGGGTCGAGGCCCACGCGCTTGGCCGCAAGCGGCAGGACGCAGCCGATCGACTTGGCGATCACGGTGGTCAGGAACACGCTGGTCGAGACGACGATCCATACGCCCACATTTGCGCTCCAGTTGATCGCGCCTCCCGTGACGATCAGCTCGATCGCCGTCATCCGAAGGAAGTTGACCGCTGCCAGCACCGCGCCGACGATCGCCGCGACCCGGATTTCCTTCCACAGGATGGTGAACAGGTCCTTGAACCCCAATTCGCCCAGCGCCAGGCCGCGGATGACCAGCACGCTGGTCTGCGATCCGCAGTTGCCGCCGGTGTCCATCAGCATCGGAATCGAGCTCATCAGCACCACGCCGATCGCACTGGTCTTGAGCACGTCTTCATAGTGGGTGATTATCATGCCGGTGAAGGTGGCCGAGATCATCAGGATCAGCAGCCACGGGATGCGGTTGCGCGCCAGCCCCCAGATGTCGGTCTTCATGTATTCGTCTTCGGACGGGATCAGGGCGCCCATCTTCTCGAAGTCCTCGGTGTTCTCTTCTTCGATGACGTCCATGATGTCGTCCACCGTGATGATGCCCACCAGCCGCTGCTCCTGATCGACCACCGGGATCGACATGAAGTCGTACTTGCGCACGGTGTCGGCGACCGTCTCCTGGTCGTCGAGCGTATGCACCGAAATGACGCCGGTGTCCATCACCGAGTCGATCAGCGCGTCGTCGGCGGCCATGATGAGCCTTCGAAGCGGCACCGTGCCCACCAACTGGCGCTTGTCGTCGATCACATAAAGCGTGTAGATGGTCTCCTTGTCGATGCCGGTGCGCTTGAGTTCCTCCATCGCGCGCGATACCTTCGTGCCCTTGCGAAACTCGCAGTATTCGATCGTCATGATCGAACCGGCCGAATTTTCCGGGTAGCGCAGGAACTGGTTGAGCAACACCCGCCGCTCAAGGTCGGTGTTTTGGAGCAGCCGCTTGACCAGGTTGGCCGGCATCTCTTCCAAAAAATCGACCGCGTCGTCGATGAACATGTCGTTGACCAGCTTGGCCACCTCGGCGTCGCCGATCGATTCGATCAGATCCTGGCGCTGGTCGCTGTCCATGTAGGAAAACACGTCCGACGAGATGTCCTTGGGCAGGACGCGAAACACCATCAGCATCCTGTCCTTGCCCAGCGTCTGCAAGTATTCGGCGATGTCCACTTCGTTCAGCATCATCAGCGCGCCGCGCAGCTCGCCGTGGCGCTGCGCGGCGAGCAACTGGTCGAGCCGCTCCTTGATGCGATCAAAATCCATAGGATTCACACTCCCTTCTCAATTTACGGGGTATGCGCAATACCCGCGCACGCGCACGAAAACCAGACACTCATCGATCTGATGCAAGTGTCCGGACGTTTGGCGGCGTCTGTGAGATGAGGGATGCCCGGCGATTCGTGGGTCAGTTCACAAGGAAACGACCCGCGTATGATCGAGGCACGCCCTCAGTCGACCGACTGTTTCCGCCGTCGTCCATCACGGGCCACCTCCTCATATGCCAAGCTGATATGCGAAAAATCCGCATCTTTATCATACCGCATATCCCCGAATTCGTCAAGAGCCTAATGGCTACGGCAGGAGCGTTCCCTCCCATTCCCCTTCCCGGAGGCAAACCCGTTGGCAGAACCACATCGGATTGTGCACACAGATCGGCATAAAGCACAAGGCCCCGGACGACGGAACGTCGGGGGCCTTGCATATTTTCTGAACCGCTTAAAACGGATTCTCCGTCGGGTACATCATAGCCTTGGGCCGATTGAACGCCACTTTGGTCGTGCCCAGCAGGTTCATGACGGCGAACAGCGCCTTGCCCGCGCGGCCGAAGGCCACCGCGCCGTGGTGCGGGTAGCCGTCCTCGATCAGCACATGGCGGTAGAAGCGCTCCATCTGCGCAATGGCGAACACGCCGATGCCGCCGAACGACTGCGTATCGACCGGCAACACCTCGCCCTCGGCGATGTAACTCTTGAGCACCGAGTCTTTGTCGGCTTGCAGCCGGAAGAAGGTGATATCGCCCGGCGTGATGTCGCCCTCGAGCGTGCCGCGCGTGATGTCGGGCTCCTTGCCGGGCTCGAGCCCGCGGTGCATAATCAGCTGGTACTTCATCGTGCCCTTCTTGAGCCGGCACATCGGGGTGTTGCCGCAGTGGAAGCCCATGAACACCTCGCGGTCGGTGTAGCCGAACTTGCCCTCGATGCTCTCTTTGTACATGTCGGCGGGCACGGTGTTGTTGATGTCGAGCAGCGTCACCGGCTCGCCGGTCACGCAGGTGCCGATGTACTCCGACAGCGCGCCGTAGATGTCCACCTCGCAGGCGACCGGGATGCCCATCGCGGTCAGGCGCGAGTTGACGTAGCAGGGCACGAAGCCGAACTGCGTCTGGAACGCCGGCCAGCACTTGTTGGCCATCGCCACGTACTTGGCCGAGCCGCGGTTTTCCTCGACCCAGTCGAGCAGCGTCAGCTCATACTGCGCGAGTTTGGGCAGGATGCCCGGCATCTGATTGCCCTCGCCGAGTTCCTCCTCCATCTCGCGGATCTTTAACGGGATGCGCGGGTCGTCCTTGTGGCGGTTGAACGCCGCGAACAGGTCGAGCTCGCTGTTCTCCTGCACGTTGACGCCGAGCTTGAACAGCGGCGCGATCGGCGCGTTGCAGGCCAAAAAGTCGTAGGGGCGCGGGCCGAAGGTGATGATCTTGAGGTCGCGTACGCCCAGCAGCGCGCGGGCGATCGGGTGGAAGAGCGAGATCAGCTTCGCCACATGGGCGGCGTCGCCGACCGGGCGCTCGGGGATGTAGGCGTTCACCCCGCGCAGCTTCAGGTTGTAGCTGGCGTTGAGCATGCCGCAGTAGGCGTCGCCGCGACGGCTGGACAGCACGGGGATGTTCTCCTCGGCCGCCGCCGCGAACATGACCGGACCTGCGAAGCGCTCGGCCAGGTAGGTCTCCGGGCCTTCCGGGCCGAAGTTGCCGAGGAACACGACCAACGCGTTGACGCCCGCCGCCTTGAGCTCCTCGAGCGCCTTAAGCGCGTCCGGCTCGTTCTCAATCGTGGTCTGCATCTCAATGACCGGAATCTCACGACGCGCGCACTCGGCCACGACGGCCTTCCTGCGCTCAATGGACAGGTCGATCGGAAAGCAGTCGCGGCTGACCGCCACGATGCCCATCTTGATCTCGGGAATGTTGAGCATAAAGAAGTAATCCCCCTTTATCCGCATGTTCGCAATCATTATACCATACAAAAAGTCGTTGTTCAACGCCGCAAACGGGCAATTCATTCGGGATTCAGGGCGGATTCTTCCGATTGCTCACGTCATCGCATCTCCTTGCCGCACTTCCGGCAGAACCTGTGTCCCGCCGCCGCGCGCGCGCCGCAATAGGGGCAAAAGTCGGCGTCAATGTCGCCGGTCGCGCCCTTGGGTTGCGGCTCCTTTCGCTCAGTTCCCTCGCGGCCGAAATACGCGTTCAACGGGTCCGGCTCCTCATCGCCATCTACAATGTCGAACTCGCTGAACCGGTTTTTGGACGCGGCCCCCACAAAGCTGTAGATCGCCGCCGCCACCGCCATGAGGATGAACAGCACGCCGAACGGCACCATCTCTCTCGCGCCAATTTCATAGGCTGAACGCGTCCAGAATACGCCGAACGCCGCCGCCGCCAGGCTCCAGATGCCGCCCATGAACGAAGGTCCGCGCCCCGGCTTTACGCTCTTCATTCCGCTCCCTCCCCTTCCACCCGTTCGTCCGCCTTCCACAGCCGCGAAAGCGTGCCCATCAGGCCGCCGGCGAGCGCCGCGACCATGCCCCAGCGCATCAGGATTGCGTAGAATTGGATGCGCTTGAGCTCGATTGTTACGCGCTGCACGGGCTTCGACGCGCGCGCAACCAGGCTCCAAAAGGTCGTGCGGATGTCCGCCCATTCCACGAGCACCGCCGGCACCCATTCGGGGAAGGTGTAGAGCAGCTCCGCCGCGTATGCCGCCAGCGCCCAGCAGGCCCCGAGCAGCAGCGCGTAACCGGCGAGCGCCGTGAGTACGGTGAGCAGCGCGCCGCCCAGCATATCGCGCAGGTACTCGCGCCGAAGCCGCGCGCCGAAGCCGCGCAGCCTATTCAATGCGAACCGGCTCACCGCCCGAAAGCCCAGCATCACCAGCCAGAGCGCGAGCGCGATCAGCACAAGCCTCGGCAGCGCGCGGGCGCGCAGCGCCTCCTTCGACAGATCGTAGCAGTCGCCGCCCGGGGCCGCCTCGTTCATCGCGGCGGAAAACGCAGAGCCCGCGCCCGACCGGGGGATCGGCAACGCGCCGACGACGCAGCTGTCGAGCGCGATGCCACGCTTTGCGGCCGAGGCCAGCGGGATGTAGGCGCTATACGGGTCGTGCTCGCCCGGCGACCTTTGGTGGCGCACCACGCCCGCAACCCGGTATGCGTGAGCGTCGATCGTCACGACGCGGTCGATGGGCTCGGATATCGAGAACAGCTTGATCGCGAGATCCACGTCGAGCACGACCACCGGGTCGCCGTACTTGAGCTCGTCCGGGTCCGGCAGCCGCCCGCTGAGCAGGTACTTCGGATATACGTCGAAATAACGCTCGCCCGCCGCCACCAGCCGCGCGCTGGCGCTGCCCTCGTCGTCTGACGACAGCGCCACGCCCGCGCGCTCGGCGCAGATGGTAAAGGCCGTAAGATTGGCGGACAGCTCCGTCAACCGCTCGTTCGCATCCTCGGCCAATCGCTTGAGCGCGTCCGAGCGCATCGGCGCAGGGTCGTCGCCTGTCGGCCGGCCCTCAGCGTCCTGCTCGGGATCGGCGCCCTTGGCGTCTTGAGCCGCCTCGGGCGCGGGCGCGGCCACCGCGTATTGCAACAGTTTCGGCGCGGTCATCAATTGGAAGGAGGCAAACGCCATCAGGCACAGGCCGGGCGCGAGCAAAAAGAGGCCGCGCCATTTTTTCTTACGCATGCGTTTCCCCCATCAATTGACGTATTCCATCACGGTATCGCCGTCCTTGATCGCGCGGTCCTCCATGTCGGCCACCTTGAGGTCGTACAGATCCTCGGCGATCGATACGACCTTGCCGCCGCGCTGCAGCACGGTCACCGGCATCTTCGCGATCGTCATCCGCTCGCCGGTGAAGCCGCCGTATTCCTGGCGGATCTGCCACACGTAATGCTCCTTTTCGCCCTCGGAGCGCACCGCGCTCGCGGGCAGCAGCGTGCGCGACTCCTTGGCGCGATAGCTGATCGTCATCTCGGTCTCGCCCAGCATCAGCGTGGACATGCCGCCCCTGGTCTCGACGATTTCGCTCGTCAGCTTGACGTCGACGTACTTCTTGCCCTTGAGGTCGATGCCGGTGTTCACCACCTGGGTTTCGAGTTCCTGCCAGTCGCCCTTGACCGTGACGGTCGCGCCGACCTCGATCGCCTGGCGAATCTCACTGACATCGGCGCGCAGCACCGGCTCCGCGCCCGCCTTATTGATTGTGAGCGGCGCGGCCTTGCCGTCGTAGCTGTCGCCCACCTTGATCCCCACCTGCGCCACGTAGGCGTCGCGCGGGGCCACCACCTTGGCGATGTGCGCCTTGGCCGCGGCCAGGTCGAGCAGCGCCTGCTCGGCCTGCGCCTGCTCGGCGGCGGCCAGACTGCGCTCCTTGAGGTAGGCCCACACGCCCTCCTTGCCCCGGGTCTTCCTGTCCTTAAGCATGGCAAACAGGTTGGCTTCGGCCTTGGTCGCCTCCGCATAGGCCTCGGCGCATTCGCCGGCAATTCGCTTGAGCTGCGCGCTCGCGCCGCGCCCCTCGACGTAGGCCGGCATCTCGTCGAGCCCCGTCTCCTCGGGCAGCTTGATCCCCTCCTGCTCGCACAGCGTCGTCAGCTCCAGCCGCTTGTCGAGCAGCACCCTGTGCGCCGCGTTCATCGCGTCGTAGGCGGTGTTGCGGGGGTTGCTGCGTTTGAGCTTCCGGTTCGTGATATCGAGGTCGGTCAGCTTCTTGGCCTTTTCCTCGTATTCTTTCTTGAGCTTGTCCATCTGCTCGTCGAAGTCGGGCATTTCCATTTCGAACAGCACGTCGCCCTTCTTGACCTGATACCCGGCGCGCACGTTGACCCGGGTGACCACGAGCGACTTGCCGCGCGCGGCCTCGATGCGCATCTCCTCGGTTTCGGGGTAGGCAACCTCCCCCTTGAGCGCGATCGACTGCTCGAGCCGCCCGCTCTTGGCTTGCACGATCTTAACCTTGGGCGTCACGATCGTGCGCACCGTGCCCGCAAAGAACATGCACAGCGCGACCGCGATGGCCAGTACGGCGAGCCCCTTCAATGCGAATTTCTTCATGCCTTTGTGTCCCCCCTATTTGAGCTCGCTGAGCTGGATGCCCATCTGGATGTCCTCTTGGAAGAACAGGTAGACGAACAGTGCCGGCAGGATGTATACGGCCGCGCCCGCGAATGCGATCTCCTTGGCGTCGGTACCGATCTGACCGAACATCACCGACAGCGGCTGCAGGTCATATCGTTCGCCTAGGTACACCAGCGGTTGCTCGACCAGGTTCCAGCAATCGGCGAACGACAGCGCCGCCGCCGCGCCCAGGATCGGCCGCGACACCGGCAGCACCACGTGAATGAACGTGCGCCAGGTGCCCGCACCGTCGATCTCGCCCGCCTCGACCAACTCGTCGGGCAGCGACACCATGTACTGGCGCAGCAAGAAGACGATGAAGGGCGCGAAGCACATCGGCAGAATCACCGCCCACACCGTGTTCATGATCCCCAGTTGCCGAAGCGTAATGACATTGGGCACCATCGTCACCTGGAACGGCATCAGCATCAGCATCAGCACCACGAAGAACAGCGCGTCGCGCCCGGGAAAGCGGAACCGGCTGAGCGCGTAGGCCAGCATCGGGATCACCAGCGCCTGCCCGAGCAGGATCGCGCCCGCGTACACCGCGGAATTCACGTAGAGTTTTAAGACCGTCGTGTCCTCGATCAGGATCCGATAGTACTGCCGGAGCGACGCCACCTGCGGCGACAGCTTGATCGGCATCCACGCCGTCGCGTCGTAGTTGCCGCGCATCCCGAGGTAGGCTCGGATCTCGCTGGTCGGGAAGAACGAGTAGAAGAAGGTCAGCGCGATCGGCAGCAGCAGGATCGCCGCCAGCACCGACAGAAGGATCTTGCCGCCGTAGCCCTTGCGCGCCCGGGGGGCGCGCTTGGGCGCGATCTGGCTGCGCCAACCGAGGCGCGCGTCGTCGCCGTGCGGGAGCTTGCGCCAGTCTCCCCGGTCCGGCCGAGGCAGCGCTCGCCAGCCCGCGCCTTCGCTCGCACCCGCCTGAGCGCGCAGCCCACGCCATCCGCCGCTCATTCGCTCACCCCCTTGCGCATCCGCCGCTCGATCAGGAACAGCGCGCCGAACAGCGCGAGCACGATCGCGGCAAAGCTGTAGGCCGCCGTGGTCACCATCTGGTAGTTGAGCTTGGCGAACATGTTGTTCATGTAGTTTTGCAGCGTATACACCGCGTAGTCGGGGTAGGCCCCGCCGATAAAGTAGACCTCTTTGAAAATCTTGAAGGCGTTGACCCAGGCCATCACCAGCACCAAAAACGCGGTGGGCGTAATCAGCGGCAGCGTGATGCTGAACGCGCGGCGCAAAAACCCCGCGCCCTCGAGCCGGGCGTATTCGTAAAACGCCTCGGGCACCGACTGCAGCGCCGCCGTGAAGATCACCACCGAGAACCCCAGGTTCTTCCAGATGTACATGACCACCACCGGTACGCGCAGCGCCGCGCCCTCGAGCCATAGGACACGCTCGAAGCCGAGGGCCGTCACCAGCCGGTTGACCGCGCCGCCGAAGTCGAACAGCAGCAGCCATATGAGCAGCATGGCGCTCGTCGGCATCAAATAGGGCATGAGCACGGCGTTGCGGAAGAAGGCGTTTTGACCCTTGAGCCCGTTGAGCAGCAGCGCCACGAAAAACGCCAGCACGAAGATCAGCGGCGCGCTCATCAGCGACAGCTCGAGCGTGTTCTTGAGCCCCAGCATAAACATCTCGTTGCGCCAGATGTCGATATAATTGCGCGCGCCCACGAACTTGTTTTCAAATCCCCCGTCGGTCAGGCTGTGGTACACGCCCCCGCCGAACGGGATCAGGTAGAAAACCAAGAGCCCGATCAGCCCCGGCGCGAGGTACAGCAGCACCGATTTCTTGCGTTTGAACATGTACGCCTAATACCCTTCCATCTTCATCATCCTAAGCTTCTGTTCCATCGCCGATATGAATTGGTCCATCGGCAGCTGCCGGCCCAGGTAGCGGTCGAACAGGCTTTTCACCTCATCCACGTTCTGCTCGCTGACACCGAAGAACTTAGGCACGACCAGGTGCTCGGCCAGCTTGCGGTAGCGTGCGATCTGCGTGGGCGTCGCGGCCCAGGTGTTCGCTTCGAATTCCTCGAACCGCTTCTTTTGCGCGGCGAGCTGCTCCTCGTAGACCTGCTTGTCCGCGGGCGCGGCCGCATCGATTTCCTTTTGCAGCTTTTCGATCTCCCGCTGCATGTCCCGCTTGTACATCGGATAGTATTCAGGACGCACCGGCTCGTTTTCGTCCGGGCAGAAGGTCACGCGCGCGGGCGCGGGCAGGTTTTCGGCACAGGCACGCAGGTAGGCTTCGGCGATGTCTTTATTCTTCGAATACGGATTGATTACGTAGGCCGCAAGGCTTAGCCCGACGACCGGCGGCTCGCCCTCGGCGAACGACAGCGGCCACGCGACATCCGCCTGCGAACCCCAATTGGAAATGCCGTTCTGCCCCGTGGAGAACAGGGCCTTGCTCTCCCCGCCGAAGATCATCGTAGCGACTGCGGGGGCATCGCCCTCGACGCCTTCAAAGCCCGCTGCGTCCAGCGCCTTGAGCGTATTGCGAAGCGCCTCGGAATCAAAGCGCTCGCTGCCGCTTGCCTGCATGTGGATGAGATAATCGAAGAACAGCATGTTCAGCAGCATCTCGCGCAGGTTCGGCATCGACCACTCGTCGAAGGGCGTAAGCTCGGGGAAATCGGTCCCAAAGCGTTCCTCCCATCGGCTGACAAACTCGATCAGCCCCGCCCAGGTTCCGGGCAGATCATCCTCGGTCAGCTTGAGCTTTTTCAATACCTCGCTGTTGTACCGAAGGGCATTGCCGCCGTACCCATTGCCCGAAGGCACGCCGACCAGCTTGCCGTTAGCCGATAACGCATCCTTAATCGCCGGATACATGCGGCCCGCCGCCGCCAGCAGGGCGGGATCGGTCAACTCGACCGCGTAACCCTTGCCGGTCAACGCGCTGTAACCCGCGTCCATCACCTGGAGCAGGTAGATATCGGCGGACTCGTCCTGGCTCATGATGGCCTGGACAAGGTCCTGCGTGGACTCGAAATTGCTGCCCAATACGACCGACACGTCGGGATGGGCGGCGGTAAACGCGTAATAGGCGTCGTCCGGCTGGACGTAGCCCTTGAGCGTCAAGGTGCGGGATGCCGCGGCCAGGGGATCGATGTTGCGCACGGCCATCGCATTATAGTTATAACAGGCGTACAGCTTTCCGCCCAGCAGCAGCCCCCGGCGCGCCAGATTGACGTTCATGCCCAGCGGCATGTCGTTCACCGGCCGGGCGGTCGCAAGGTCAAGCCCCTTCATGGCGTGGACTTGCCCGCCGCTCGCGTAATAGATCGTATCCGTTTGCGCGTCCCAAGCAAGCCCTGAGAATTGCTCGATCGTGGCGTCCTTGACGTCGATGATCTGATCGACCTTACCGGTCGCGGGATCGAGCACGCCCACGCGCACGGGCGACGACCAGGGACTGCCCTTTTTGAGTTGCGCCAGAAATTTTCCGTCCCTGTAGGGCGCGATGCTCCATAGCTCGTCTCCTACATTGACGCTCTGGCAGCTGCCGTCTTCCAGCGAAAAGGACATAAGCTCCGTGTCCTGCCAATTCTCGCTCATCGCCAGCAGGTACAAACGCCCGCTTAAAACGATCATATCCCCGAAGCTGCGCGGAAAGCTCTGGCCGCCGCTTCCGATCATCATGCGCGACCAGTCCAGCGTCAATGGCTCGCCCGGCGTCACCTGGTCGCCGTCCACGGTCAGGGGCGACAGCTGGGCTGTCAGCTCTTGCGCACCCCAGATATATGCCAGCGCATACAGCTGTCCGCCGCTTTCAACCAATCCATTGATGTTCTGCCCCTGCGCAGGGCCGTCAAAGGCCAGCTCGGCCGGCTGCTTCTCTCCCGGTCTCCAGCGGTAGATCCTGGAGCCGTCGGTCGCGTAAACCGCGCCATCCTTAACCTCCGCCGCCTGCACGCTGATCCCGCTCCCGCCTTGGCGAAACGGCACAGCATCACCGGGCGCGGCCAGCGCGGTCAGCGAAAACAGGCACAGCATCACCGCAAGCGCAGCGGCCAGCATTCGTTTCATATCGCAGCACCTCCAACACCATCGATCAAAATCTCGCGGACCGACCACCCCCATTCCCCTCCACCGGAGGGGAATGGGGGTGGTGACCCCCGTCGCGCCCATTATAGCAACCCCGGTGGGATTTGGGTTGGATGCAGTCTGAATTTTGACTGAATTTTCTAATACCCCTCCATCATCGCCATGCGCAGCTTTTGATCCACCCCGGATAGGAACTGGTCGAGCGGTATCTGCTTGCCATTGTAGCGGCTAATCAGGCTCATGATCTCGGACTCGCTGCCGTCCCGGCCGCCGCTGTACAGGCTGAACATGGGCACGATCAGGCAATCGACCAGCTTGTGGTAGCGCTCGATGTCCTCGGGGCTGGCCGCCCACTCGTTCTTCTCGTTCTCCTCGATGTTGCGCTTATAGTTGTCGATCATCTCCTGGTACTGCGGCTTGTCCTCGGGCTTGGCGTCGGCGAGCTGCTTCTCGGCCTCGGCCAGCTGCTTCTGCCCTTCGCGCATCATCGGCTCATAGTGCAACGGCCGGATGGGTTTATTGTCTTCGGGGCTCAGCGTCATGCGCATGGCTTCGCTCATGTTTGCGACGCATGCGCCCAGGTACTGCTGCGCGATGTCCTGGTTCTTCGAGAACGGATTGATAACGAACATCTCCATCTGGATGGCCACCGGCACGCCTTCGCCTTCCACGAACGAGATCGGCAGGTAGATCTCGTTCGAGCCGCCGTAATCGTTGAAGCCGACCGGCGCATAGTTGCTGAACAGCACGGTATCGCCGTCCCAGGAGTAGCCGCCGTCCTCCGATTCCTTGGTCTGGATGTCGGAGAAGTCGGCCGCGTCGAGCTTTTGAAGCGTCTTACGCAGTACGGGGCTGTCGAACTTCTGCAAGTTGTTGAACTGCATGTAGCGCATGTAGTCGGCGATGATCGATTGCAAAAGCGCCTGGCGGATGTTGGGCATCTGGCTGGGATCGAGCGGCATGAGCTCCGGGTAGTCGGCGGAATACCGCCCGCCCCAGTCGGCGATAAAGTCGATCACCTGGCTCCAGGTCTTGGGCAGATCGTCCACGGTCAGTTTGAGCTTCTTGAGCACATCCTTATTGTAGCAGAACTCGCCCACGCCGTTGGCGCGCTGGGGCACGGCGATCAGCTTGCCGCCCACGCTCAGCGCCTGCTGGATCGCGGGGTACATGCGCGCGACGCCGGCGCGCGCGGCCTCGTCGGTCACTTCGGCCACGTAGCCGCGCCCGGTCAGCGCCTTGAAGGCCGAACTATCGGCGCTCAGCTGGTAGATGTCAATCTTGTCCTCTCGGTTCATCATGGCCTGGGTGATGTCGGTATCCGGGCTCCAACTGTTGTCAAACACGACCGACGTTTCCGGGTGGGCGGCGGTGAACGCGTAGTAGGCGTCGTTCATGTCGCCCCAGCTGCGGATGGTCAGCGTGCGCGTCGGCTTTTGCGCGGGATCGACGCTCCGGATCATCAGCGCGTCGTAGCTGTAGAACATGTAGAGGTTGCCCGGCAGCGCCTGCCCCGCTCGCACCAACAAACCATTATTGGGCATCGGCATGTCGTTGACCGCCTCCGCGGTCGCCGGATTAAGCCCCTGGAGCCGCTGGATCTGGCCGTTCTGCACGTAGAACACGCCATCGCTCGCCCGGTCGTAGGCCAGGCCGTACAGCTCGCGCGTCGCCTTGGTGTCGACCTCGAACGCCGGGGTGAACGCGCCGGCCTTAAGGTCGATCGTGCCCAGCTTCATCGGCGCGTCGTAGCTGCTCGTGTGGCGCGCCACCGCGAGCAGCTGCCCGGGCTTGTAGGAAGCAATGCCGACCACGGCGTAGTCCTTCTCCTGCGCGCCCGCAACCTGCTCGCAGCTGCCGTCCTTGAGGTCGAACGCCATCAGCTGGGTCTTCAGATAGTCGTCGCCCATCGTCAGCAGATACAGCTTGCCGCCGTCGATCACCGGGCAGTCGAACTCCGTCATCATGCCCTGTTGATTGTTCGCCATCAGCCTCCAGTCGAGCGTAAGCGGGGATACGAGGCTCACCTTCGCCCCGTCGTCCACCGCGACCTCGGCCAACTGGCAGCCGGCCTGCTCGCCCTCGGCTTTCCAGGTGGTAATCAAGGCGTACAACTTGCCGTCCGCCTCGAACAGCTTGTTGATGTCGCCGTTTTCGGGGCGCTCGAAGCTGAGCTGGGTAGGCTCGGCGTCGCCCAGGCGGATGCGCCGCATCTCGTCCCAGTTTGCTGCGTAGATCACATCGCCCACCGCCGCAGCGGTCTGAATCTGCGAATAGCCGCCGTCGCTGCGAAACAGCACGGCGTCGCCGGGCGCGGCCAGCGCACCGGTCGCGGCCAAGAGCATCGATGCCACCAGCAACAGCGCAAGCATTTTTTTCATGAAAACACCCTCCCCTATCCTTCAATCGTCACCGTGAGCTGCAATTTGCGCATGAGCTTGAAGTAGCCCGCCTGTTCGAATGAGCGCATGATCTCGTCTTCGGTCAGCCCCGCGCCCAAATTGCGCTCGTCCATCAGCTCGTCGTGGAAGCCGGTGGAGCCGTCCTCGCCGCGCTCAAACACCGACGCGTAGAAGATATCGCCGTCGCCCTGGTCGAACAGGCCGGGCACGCCGCTGCGAGGGCTTGTTACCTCCTCCGACAGCTCGACGGGCACGAGCGGCTTCACCGCGTACAGCGTGAGCGTGACGTCGAAGGGGCGCGCGGGCATGCCGTTTTCAAAATCGATCGAGCGCGTGCCCTTGAGCGAGCCGCGCGCCCCGCCCAGCCGCTTGAGGTTGGACATCGGATCGAGGCTGCCGGTATTGTCGAGCCATTCGTCGATCGACGCGCCCGGCGGCACCTGCGCATGGCCCATCATCGCCAGCAGACCGTCGACCTTCGAGGACGCCGTCCAGTCGATCGACAGCCGGTCGCCGTCCAGCCGATAGCCCTCGATCCGAAACGCCAGGCCGCCGGTGCGGATAAACGCGCGCGCATCCTTGCGCGGAGGCCGCAGTTCCTCCCGCCCGGCAAGTTCGATCCGGTCGTTCATCGATACCACGCGGGCGTATTCGTCCAGCGTGCTGGCGAAGAAAATGCGCGAATCGTCGTCGTCCCGCTGCATCTTCTCCACGTGGCCGTCGCCGTAGTAGTCGACGACCGCGCGCGTGCCGTGCAGCCGGTAGTCGATCGAAGCGTAGCGCTCGCCCACCGAGCAATCGAGTAATTGCGCCCCCTCGGGCAGGAACGCGCGCGCCGCCTGCATCGGATCGTCGGCCGCGCGCAGCGCCTCGAAGACCCCCTGCTGCATGACCTCGTGCTCCAGAAAAAAGGCCGGCTCGCAGCGCCCGAACGGGCGCGTGCGCACAGAGATCGTCAGCGCCCGCGCCGCGTCGCCGTTCAGCGTCAGTTCGACCGACGCGGGCGGTTCGGGCATGCCCGGCCCGGTCAGGCGATACGCGTACCCGCCGCCTTCCAGCTTTTCGACCGCCTGCGTCCAGCCCTCGGCCGCCCGGCCGTCGATCTTTAGCGAGAACCGCGCCGCCTCATCCCAAGAGTCGTCGGGGTACACGTCGAAGCACAGCGCGCCCGCTTCTTTACCGAACCGCGCGGCGTACACGTCGAGCTCGCAGCCCGGCAGCAGGAACAGCCGCTGCCCGGCGACCTCGGTCGGTATGTTTTGATAGGTCTCGCGGGTGACGACCGGCGCGGCCCCGGCCCCCGCTCCCGCCGCCCATAGCAGCGCGAGCAGCGCCGCCAACGAGGTGAGTTTTTTGCGCATGAGTACCTCCCTTATCGGTCAACCGCGCGCACACTTTCGGCAATGCGCAGCAGCAGCTGCTCGTCGTCGTGCGTAGCCTGCACCAGAAAGAACCGGTCGCCCTCGGCCCAGGTGACGAAGCTGTTCCCCGGCTCGACCGACAGCAGCGCCATTTGCCCGTGCAGCGGGATGTAGCGCACCTTCGCGTCCTCGGAAGAAACGCTGACGCCGGTATCCTCATTGAACTCGGAAAAGGAGATCAGCCCCTCCTCCTCGCCGCGCCGGTGCCGGTAGCGCGCCTCGAGCCCGTCAAAGCAGACCTCGTCCAGCTGATAGTTGCGCGGCATGTAGCCGGGGTAGTACCGGCCCCGCCAGCCCTCGGGCGGCTGCGGGCGATCGGCCGCTTGCGGGCGTCCGGACCCGTCGGATGGCGCGAGGCTCAATTCGGCATATCCGTCCCCAAATTTGACCAGCAGGTTCATCACCGTAAGGCGCGCCTGGGCGCTGGTCGCCAGTACGCCGGTCAGCCCCGCAAAGCCCACGAGCACCACGCACGCGGCGACCACCGCGGCGCGCGGCAGCATCTGGCGCAGCGACCGCCCGGCACGCCGCCAACGCGCTTTTCGCACCCCGCGGTCGATCAGCCGCAACGCGCGCGCGCGGGCCGCTTCGTCGGGCCGGTAGTCGTCGCTCTGCTCCTCGAGCGCGCGCAGCCGCCTGTGCTCAAGCTCCAGCAGCGCGGCGCGAAACAAAGCGTCCTCGTACTGTTCAAACAAGGCCGCCTTGTCGCGGGTTCTGCTCTCAGACGCCATGCTCATCGCTCCTTCATATGGTTATACGCGCTGAGCGCGTGCCGGCGCGCCCGCATCAGGCAGGGGCGCACGCTGTTGACCTTGATGCCAAGTTCCGCCGCGATCTCGGCGTCGCCCAGATCGTCCAGGTACTTCATCCGCAGCGCCTCTTGCTCATGCTCGGGCAAGGTGTCGATCGCGCGCATCAGGCGCTCGACCTGCTCGCGCCACATCAGCTCGCTCAGCGGATCGGGCTCGTCAGACGGCACCTCGGAGAGGTGCTCGTCGCCCGCCAGGTAGGCGCGCTTGCGCTGCCGGTCGCGGCGCGCGATGAAGTTGATCGCGGTGTTCCTAACTATAGAGACAATGTAGGCGCGCAAAATGTATCCGTCCAAGGTACGAATTAACAAAATGTTATCAATAATTGCCAGACAGGCGTCGCCGACCACGTCCTCCACATGGTCGCGGCTGCGCAGAATATTCAGCGCCTGCTTGTACATGATCGACTTGTGCCGTTCATAAAGCTCGGTCACGAACGCGCGGTCGTCGTCGCTTTCGAGCGCCAGCAGAATTATGGGTAGCATCGCGTGGCCTCGCTTTCATGGCTTCGGTGGGCGTCGCATAAAAAACCAGCGCCGTCATCGGGTCGGCGCTGGTTTTTGCGATTGTAGGCCTTGGGGTTCTCGGGCCTGCGGGTGATGGGCTTGATCGCGCCCCAGTCCCCCCGACGCGACGCGTCCAGCACACGCCGCTGTTTCTTCGACAGCTTTTCGTAAGGCACGAATGGCTTCATCGGCCGCACCTCCCATCTATTTCCATATAGACGCGCAAACGCTCCGTTCGGTTCATTTTCGCGCGCATTCGCTCGTATCGCCGCGCAGCGTCTCGATCGCGTGGGGCAACAGGGGCAGCAGGTACGCCATCTGCTCGCCCACCGCCCTGGGACTGCCGGGCAGGTTGACGATGAGCGTCTTCCCCCTGATCGCCGCGGCGGCGCGGCTGAACATGGCGCGCGGGGTGATCGCCATCGAGTGCGCGCGCAGCGCCTCGGCGATGCCGGGCGCGGGCCGGTCGGCCACCTTCAGCGTGGCCTCGGGCGTCACGTCGCGCGGCGCGAAGCCGGTGCCGCCGGTGGTGAACACCGCGTCCACCCGCCGCCGGTCGCTGAGGTCGATCAGCGCCTGTTCGATCCCGTCCCGCTCATCGCTCAGCAGCAGCGCGGCCTCGACCGCCCAACCGGCCTCTTCAAGCATATGCACGAGCAGCGGTCCGCTCTCGTCGGCGCGCTCCCCGCGCGCCGCCTTATCGCTGAGCGTCACGACGGCCGCGCGCGGCAAGCGAGGCTCGTCCGGCAGCACGCGCGCCTCGTCGCCCACCGCCGCGTCCCCATCCTCGATCACCCGCGCGAACACCCCATCGCGCGGCATGATGCAGTCGCCCATCCGATGGTAGATCGCGCAATGGGCGTGGCAGGCCTTGCCGATTTGCGTGATTTTGATCCGCGCCCCGCCCAATTGCAGCCGCGCGCCCACCGGCAGCGCCTGCACGTCGATCCCCTCGATCAGGATGTTTTCGCCGAACGCGCCCGGTTCCGCGCCCGCGCCCAGCGCGTTGAAAGCGTCCACCGAGCGCTGCGACAACAGGCTCACCTGCCGGTGCCAGTTGCCGCCGTGCGCGTCGCCCTCCACGCCCCACGCGCGCGTCAGCCGCACGCGCGGCACGCTGTGCTTGGGCGTGCCGCGCGCCTCGCTCACGCACAGCGCATATATCCTGCCCGTCTCCATACGCTATCCCCCTATGCGCGACATGCCCTCGGGGCAGGCCGCCCTTTCAAACGCGTGGCATGCGGGTTTGGCCCACACCGCCCGCTCGATCCCCGCGCGCAGTTCGCCGTCGTCCGCCCCGCCGCGCAGCAGGGCGCGCAGGTCGAGCCCGTCGTCACAGCCCAGGCACAGCTTCAAATACCCCTGGCTGGTCAGCCGCACCCGGCTGCAATCAGCGCAAAACCGGTGACTGAGCGCGTCGATGAACCCGATCCGCCCGGTTAAATCCGGCGCTTCATAATACCGCGCCGGGCCGGAGCCGCGCCGGGCCGGGTCGGGCGCAAGGCCCGGATAGCGCGCGGCCATCAGTTTAAGCAGCTCGTCCCCCGGCATGCCCGTGAGTGCCGCGCCCGCGCCCATCGGCATCAGCTCGATGAAGCGCACGTCCACCGGCCGCGCCTCGGCCAGCGCGGCGACATCCGCGAGTCCATGCTCGTTGACGCCGCGAACCGGCACGCAGTTGAGCTTGACCGGTATGCCCTCATCGAGCGCGGCATCCAGCGCGGCCAGCACCTCGCTCAGCGCGTCGCGCCCGGTCATGCGCGCGTACACCGCGCGGTCTACACTGTCGAGGCTGACATTGAGCCCGTCGAGCTTAAGCGCGGCCAGATGATCGACCCATGGCGGCAACGCCACCGCGTTGGTGGTCATCGTCAATCGCTCGATCCCCGGCACGCGCCTCAGCCGCTCGAGCAAGCCAAACCAGCCCCGCCGCGCCAGCGGCTCGCCGCCGGTGACGCGCACCTTTTTCACCCCGAGCGACGCGAATACGCCCACCAGCCGCCCGATCTCCTCATATGTCAGGATGTCCCCATGCCCGACCGGCTCTACGCCGTCCGGCTGGCAGTACCGGCAGCGCAGATTGCAGCGGTCGGTGATCGACACGCGCAGGTAATCAATCTCGCGTCCCAGCGCGTCCTTCATCGATTACGCCTCCGTCCGCCGAAACGGGCCGCTCTTGCCGCCCGTCTTTTCGAGCAGGCAGATTTCGCCGATCACCATGTCCTTTTCAAGCGCCTTGAGCATGTCGTACACGGTCAGCAGCGCGACCGACACGCCGGTCAGCGCCTCCATCTCCACGCCGGTCGGCCCCTGACAGCTGACCTCGCAGCGCGCCTCGAGCGCACCTTTCAGGAATTCAAACTCGATCGACGCCTTCGAGATCGGCAGCGCGTGGCACAGCGGGATCAGCTCGCTCGTGCGCTTGACCGCCATGATGCCGGCCACGCGCGCCGCGCCCAGCACGTCGCCCTTGGGCGCGCCGCCCTGCGAGAGCGCCTCATAGGTCGCCTTGCTCATGTGGATGCGCCCGCGCGCCAGCGCGCGCCGGGCGGTTATCGCCTTGCCCGCCACGTCCACCATAAAGGCCTCGCCGCGCTCGTTCAGATGGGTCAGGCCCTCCACCGTCACACGCCCCTTCCGAACCCGCAATTGGGAAACGTACACATTTCGCACGACAGGCACAGCCCGCCGTGTCCCAGCGCGGCCAATTCCGCGGCATCCACGCGCCGACCGGCCGCGAGCCTCGGCAGCACCAGGTCGAAGATCGTGCGCCTGGCGTACATCACGCAGCCGGGCAGCCCCACGACCGGTACGGCATCCAGGTACGCCAGCATGAACATCGCGCCCGGCAGCACCGGCGCGCCGTAGCTTATGATCTCGGCGCCGCTCAGTTTGATCGCCAGCGGCGTCCTGTCGTCGGGATCGACGCTCATGCCGCCGGTCACCAGCACGATTTGACAGCCGAAGCCCGCAAGCTCCCGGATCGCGCGCGCGATCGGCTCGGGCTCGTCGGACAGCTTGCGCTTTTCCACGACTTCGGAGCCATACTCGGCCATCTTGCGCTCGAGCACCGGCGTGAACTTGTCCTCGATGCGCCCGGTGAACACCTCGCTGCCGGTGGTAATCACGCCCGCGCGCAAGGCTTGGAACGGCGTCAATGTAAGCAGCGGCGCGGCGCCCGCGGCGGCTTGCGCCTTTTTCAGTTTATCCTCGGCGACGACCAGCGGGATCACGCGCGTGCCCGCCAGTTTGTCGCCCGCCTTCACGGGCGTGTTGGTGGGCCGGGTGGCGACCATCAGCTCGCCCAGCGCGTTGACCGCGCGCAGCCGCGGAACGTCCACCGTCAGCAGGCCGTCCGCCTCGGCGATCACGTCGATCTTGCCCTCGCTCGGCCCTTGCGGACGCATGTGCTCCCCGGCGCACAGCCGGTAGAGCCGCCAGGCCGCGTCGTCCTCGTGGACCATGCCCGGCGTAAGCGACCACACGTACAGGTTGGCCTTGCCAAGATCCAAAAGCGCCTCGACGTCTTCGGGCCGCACCACATGCCCCTTCGTAAACGCCACGCCCTTGAATTCGCCCGGCACGATGCGCGTGATGTCGTGGCACAGCACATGCCCCACGGCCTCGCGGGTTGGGATCAGCTTCATCGACTCGCCTCCTCGGGAAAGTGTTCGAGAAAAATCGCCTCGATCGCGCGAGCGCAGGCCTCGGCGTACGCGCCGTAGCGGCGAAGCAGCCGCTCGCCCGCCTCGGTCAGCCGCGCCGCGCCGCCCGCGCGCCCGCCCTGGCGGCGCACGATCACCGGGAAGCCCGCCTGCGCCTCGATGTCACGGATCATCCGCCAGGCCTTCGAGTAAGAAAGGCCCATCTGCTCGGACGCGTGGCGTACGCTGCCGGTGTCCCGGATCAGCGAAAGCAGCTGCTGACAGCCGGGGCCGTAGAATGGGCTCTCGTTTGCAATGCGCAGCTTGGTCACCGGCCTCCATCCCATGATGATCCCTCGCCTTCGCCGCCCTTAAGCGGCATCACCCGGTCGGGCGCGACCCACAGATGCTCGGCCGCGGCCATGCCCGAGGACTTATCGATCTTCCACCAGATGGGCTCCGGCCCGCCCGCGTCGACCATCACATCCCAGGTAAATTGCCCCTCGACCCGCCGGATCACGCGCGCCGGCAGCGGGTTAACGCAGCCGGTCGGCGCGGGTACGAAATCGCGCGCGCGCACGCCCACGTGGGTATGCCCGGCCGTAAACGGGCGCTCGATCAGAAGCTCCACGCCCCAATCCTCGCAGAACACCCGGCCGCGCGATGCCGCCCGCGCGCGCGAAATGTTCTTGCAGCCGGTCAGCCGCGCCACCGACACCTTGCCCGGATCGCCAAACAGCGCGCGGGTCTCGCCCTCGGCCGCCACCCGGCCCCGCTCGATCACCACCAGCCGTCTGCACAGCTTGAACGCTTCGTCGCGGCTGTGGGTGACCATGACCGTCGGGCCCGGAAAGTCCTTCAGGATTTCCGCCAGCTCGAGCTGCATCTTCTCGCGCAGGTGCTCGTCAAGCGCCGCGAACGGCTCGTCCAGGAGCAGGGCCTCGGGCCGCGCGGCGAGACATCGCGCCAACGCCGCGCGCTGCTGCTGCCCGCCCGACAGCTGCGCGGGATAGCGCCCGGAAAGCTGCGCGATCTCCAGACGCTCGAGCAGCTCGCGCACGAATTCCCGCGTCGAGCCCCGCGCGCTGAGCGCGTTTTGCATGACCGTCATATGCGGGAACAGCGCGTAATTCTGGAACAGATACCCGACGCCGCGCGCCTGTGGGCGCAGGTCGACGCGCGCCTCGCCGTCGTACAGCGCGCGCCCATTCAGTATAATCCGTCCCTCGTCGGGCGTCAACAGCCCGGCCACCGCCTTGAGCGTCATGCTCTTGCCCGCGCCCGACGCGCCCAGAATGCCGAGCATCTCGCCGCCCTGCGCTTTGAGGCGCACATCCAGCGAGAACCCCTTGAAGCGGCGGCGCGCCTCGACCGACAGGCTCATGCGTTTGTCCTCCCGCCCTTGGCCCCGATCATCTCCACCGCGAACGCGCAGACGACGGAAATGCCGAGCAGCACCCAGACGTAGCGCGCCGCCTCGGCCATGTCGCCCGCCGCCACCGCCGAGTAGACCGCCAGCGGCAGTGTGCGCGTGCGCCCCAAGATGTTGCCCGCCAGCATCGCGGTCGCGCCGAACTCGCCGAGCCCGCGCGCGAACGAGAGCGCGCCGCCGGCCAACACGCCCGGCAGCGCGAGCTTGAGCTCCACCCGCAAAAACAGTTTGAGCTCGCTCATCCCGATCGTGCGCGCCGCCTGCGAAAGCGCCGGGTCCAACTGCTCAAGCGCGCCGCGCGCCGCCCGGTACATCAGCGGAAACGAGATAAACACGGCCGAGATCACCGTGGCCCCCCACGAAAACGCCACCTTGACGCCGAACGCCTCCTGAAAAAAACGCCCCACCGGCCGGTTGACGCCGAACACCATCAGCAGCAGAAATCCCGCCACCGTGGGCGGCAGCACCATCGGCAGCGTGGCGAACACGTCGAGCGCGCGCTTGACGCGCGCGCTGCGAATGCCGTGCACCGCCTTCGCGGCGATCAGCCCGAGCGCGAAGGTGATCGCGCCCGAGGTCAGCGCCGTGCGAAGAGAAACGAAGAGGGGATTCACGGGGCCTTTATCGGCGTGAAGCCGTAGCCGGCGAAGACCTCGCCGGCCTCGTCGCTCGTCAGGAACGCCATCAGCGCGCGGGCCGCGTCGGGATTGGCGGTCGCCGCGACCACGCCCGCCGGGTAGACGACCTTCTTGGCGAGGCTCCCCTCGGGCGCTTCGCACAGAACCACGACGCGCGCGTCATTTTGCGCGTCGGTCATGTAGACGAGGCCCACGTCGGCGCTGCCCTCGCCCACCCAGCCCAGCACCTCGGTCACATTGGTGCCGAGGCTCGCCTTCGCAAGTACCGCGTCGTACACGCCGAGATTCGTCAGCGCCTCGCGGCTGTACTGGCCGACCGGCACGCTCTCCGGATCGCCGATCGCAATCGTGGCGGCGTTTGCGATGTCCTCAAAGCGCGTAATGTCGATATCCGAATTCGCGGGCGCGATCGCCACCAGCTTGTTCTCGAGCAGCTCCACCACCGACTGCGCGTCGATCAGGCCCTGCCCGGACAGCGCGTCCATCTGCTTGGTCGCCGCCGACACGAACACGTCGGCCGCCAGTCCCTGCTCGATCTGCGTCTGCAGCTTGCCCGAAGCGTCATAAACGCCCTCGATTTTGACGCCGGGATGGGCCGCCTCAAATCGCGGGATCAGCTCGTTCACGAACACCTTTTCCAGACTGGCCGCCGCCGCCACCGTCAAATTGGTCTCGGCCGCCGCGCCCAAGGAAGCCATCAGCCCCACCGCCGCCACGAACAAGATCCCCCACCGCCTGAACCGCACAAAGACCGCCCCCTTCCCAAACCCGAATTGTTTTCGAATACAACTCGATTGTGTGCGTATTGTAAAACATCCGACGAATGTCTGTCAAGCGGAAAATCCCCGAACCGTTGACATCGCCCATCCGAGCCGCTACAATATCACCAACATCGCGTAAAGGGGACGCAGAGTGATCTATTTCGACAACGCGGCGGGCACGCTGCCCAAGCCCCCGGCCGTGCGCCGGGCGATGGACGAGGCGCTTGCCGGCTTCGGCAATCCGGGCCGCTCGTTTCACGAACCCGCGATGCGGGCCGCGCGCGCGGTGCTGGCGGCGCGAACGGCGGTCGCCGCCTTGGTTGGCTTGGATGATCCGATGCGCGTGGCGTTCACGGGCTCGTTCACCGAGGCGATGTCGCTGGTGATCGCGGCCTACATACGCCCCGGCGACCGGGTGGCGGTCGACGAGGCGGCGCACAACTCGGTGCTCCGGCCGCTCTACCGCGCCGGCGCCGAGCTTGAGATCGCGCCCTGCGACGCGCTCGGGCGGGTACGGCTCGACGGGCTGCTCGACCTGATCCGGCCCGGAACCCGCGCGGTGTTCCTGTGCCACGGCTCGAACGTGACCGGCAACATCGCGGACGCGCGCGCGGTTTATCGGCGCGCTCAGGGCGTGGGCGCGCTCATGGTGCTCGACGCCGCGCAGACGCTGGGCGCGCTGCCGGTCTCGATGGACATGGCCGACATCCTGTGCTTCACCGGCCACAAGGCGCTCCTCGGGCCGCAGGGCACCGGCGGGCTGATCGTGCGCGAGGGCATCCCCACGCAGGTCTCCAAGACCGGCGGCACCGGTTCGCATACGTTCGAGCCGCTGCAGGCGGCGCGGATGCCCGACGCCTTCGAGGCCGGCACGCCGGGCGCGCACGGCCTGCACGCGCTGGCGGCGGGAATCGGCTGCGTCGCTGGGATCGGCCTGCCCGAGCTGGCGCGGCGCGAGCGCGCGCTGCTGAACCGACTGCATTCGGGCATCGCTGCATTGCCCAATGTGCGGCTGGCGGGCGACTTCGCGCCGGACGAGCGGCTGCCGATCCTGTCGTTTGCCGTAGACGGCCTGGACAGCGCCGAGATGTCGTTTAGACTTTGGTCGGAATTCGACATCGCCAGCCGCCCCGGCGGGCACTGCGCGCCGCTCTTGCATCGGCGGCTGGGCACCGTCGAGACCGGGCTCACGCGGCTGTCGCTGTCGTTCATGAACACGGCGGACGAAGTGGACGCCTGCATCGCGGCGGTCGAAGCCGTCGCGCGCGGCGCGGGTTAAGCGGGCGTATGGAAGAAGCGCTGATTACCTTCGACGGCACGTCGCACGCGGTGCGCGCCGAGCAACTGCTGCTGGCGGCGGGGCTGCGCGCGACCGTCATGCCGCTGCCCGGCGCCATACGCGCCGGCTGCGGCATCGCGCTCAGGCTGTCGCCCGCGGAACTGCCGGCGGCGCTTGCCGCGCTCGAGCGCGCGCGTGCCGCGCGCGGCGCGCTTTATCGGCGGCTGGTCGAAAATGGGCACAGCTGCTATAAACCGATCGAGGAGGATGCGCATTGACCCACAAGATCCCGCTTTCGATGTGTACGAGCGGCGGCTGCGGCGCGAAGATCGGGCCGGGTGAGCTTAGCGACCTGCTGGCCCCGCTCAAGGGGGCGGCCGACCCGCGCCTGCTGGTCGGGCTGGACGCGAACGACGACGCCGCGGTCTGGGCGCTCGATGACGAGCGTGCGCTGGTGTCCACGCTCGACTTCTTTCCGCCGATGGTGGACGATCCATACCTGTTCGGGCAGATTGCCGCCGCCAACGCGCTCAGCGACGTGTACGCCATGGGCGGCGAGCCGCTACTGGCGCTCAACCTGATCTGCTTCCCCGAGGATGGCGATGCGGCGCTGCTGGCCGAAGTGCTGCGCGGCGGGGCTGAAAAGGTGCGCGAGGCGGGGGCGGTGATCGCGGGCGGGCACTCGATCTACGACCGCGAGCTCAAGTACGGGCTGTCGGTCACCGGCATGGCGGATCGCGGCGCGCTCACCCGCAACGACACGCCGCGCGTCGGCGACCGGATCATCCTGACCAAGGCACTGGGCGTCGGGGTGGTGCTGGCCGCCCACCGCGCGGGGCTTTGCTCGACAGAGGCCTATGGCGCCGCGGTCGCCTCGATGACCCGCCTGAACCGCGACGCCGCGCGCGCGATGCGCAAATACCGCGTGAGCGCCGCGACCGACATCACCGGATTCGGCCTGCTTGCGCACGCGCTCGAAATGGCGGGACGGCATGCCACGCTGACGCTGACGCCCGAGGCGCTGCCGCTGCTGCCCGGCGCGCGCGGCTACGCCGACGAATTCCTGCTGACCGCGGCCGGTCAGCGCAACCGCAACCACCTGTCGGGCCGATGTACCCTGGACGCGGTGCCGTTCGCGCTGCAAGAATTGATGTTCGACCCGCAGACCTCGGGCGGATTGCTCATCGCCGTACACCCGGAGGACGCGCCGCAACTGCTTGCGCAAATTCAGCAAACCGACCCCGCCGCCCGGTTGATCGGCTCGGTCGATGCGCGCCGCGCGCAGGCCATCCGATTTGACTGACCGCTCAACGACGGAAGGAGGATTTCCCATAAAGATCATTGATATGCTGGGCCAACCCTGCCCGATGCCTGTGGTGAACGCGCGGCGCGCGCTGGCCGACCCCGATGTGGACGCGGTGTGCGTGCTGGTCGACAACAAGATCGCAGGGCAAAACCTCGAGAAGATGGCGTCGCAGCTGGGCTATGCCTGTTCGTTCGAACGCCGGGACGGACACTACCGGGTGATCGTCGCACGCGACCGGGACGCCGCGTTCGCGCCGATCGCCGAAACCTTAAACCAACCCAAGCCTGCTCGCGCGTCCGCCGGGGCCACGGTGCTGATCGCGCGCGATGCGCTGGGCGGCGGTTCAGAAGAACTGGGCAGGCTGCTCATGAAGGGCTTTATCTTCTCGCTGACCGAGCTCGACCCGCCGCCGCGCGAGGTGATCTTCATCAACGGCGGCGCGCACCTGACGAGCGAGGGCGCGAACACCCTGCCGGACCTGATGACGCTTGTGGAAAAGGGCGCGCGCATCTACACCTGCGGCACCTGCCTCAACTATTACGGCCTGATGGATCATCTGGCGGTCGGCGAAGTGGCCGATATGATGCGGATCGCCGGCATGCTGAACGGGGCCGCGCGTCTGATCTCGCTGTGAAGTTATTTGATTTGCTCGAGCTCGCGCCGGGCGAGCGGGTGGCGGTGGTCGGCTGCGGCGGCAAGACCGGCGTGGTGGAGTTGCTGTTCGGCGAAGCCGCTCCGCTCAGGGCGCTGATCGCGCCCACCACCCGCATCCTGCCGCCCCCGCCGGGCGTTTTTTGCCTGGGCGTGCCCGACCCGCCGACCGGCAAACTGCTGGCCGCGCCGCTCGAGGAGATCAAGCGCGCGTCCGCCGACTGCGACATAACGCTGATGGAAGCCGATGGCTCGCGCGCTCTGCCGCTCAAGGGCTGGGCCGACTGGGAGCCGGTGGTGCCCGCGTTTACCACGCTGACGCTGGGCGTCGTCGGCGCGCGCGCGCTGGGGCTGTCCGCGACAGGCGAGCACGTGCACCGGCTGGACCGGTTCCTTGCGCTGACCGACCTTGACGAGGGCGATGTCGTGGACGCGCGCGCGATCGCGCGCATGATCCTCGCCCCGGGAGGCATGCTGGCCAAGGCCGTCGGCCGGACGGCGCTGCTAATCAACCAGGCCGACGCCCAAGACGCGCTGCCGATTGCGCGCGCGGTGCGTGCGCAATCGAATCTGCCGATCTTCGTCGGCTCGGTTTGGCAGAAAAAATGGGAGGTCTATCGATGACAGAGCGCGAACGGATCGTCGTCCGCGGCGGCGGCGACCTGGCCACCGGTGTGATTCAGAAGTTTCATCGCGCGGGCTTCCATGTGCTGGTGCTCGAGGCGGCGCGGCCCACCGCGATCCGGCGCACCGTCTCGCTGAGCGAGGCGGTGTATCGGGGCGTCGCCGCCGTGGAGGACATGACGGCGCGGCTGGCCGGGGACGAGCGCGCAATCGCCGCCGCGCTCGACGCGGGCGAGATCCCGCTCGCGGTCGATCCCGAAGGGCGCTGGATCGAACGGTTCAAGCCCCGCTGCGTGGTCGATGCCATCCTCGCCAAGCGCAATCTGGGTACATTTCGGGGCATGGCCCCGGCCACGATCGCCGTGGGCCCCGGCTTCGTCGCGGGTGTGGACGTCGATTGCGTGATCGAGAGCATGCGCGGGCACGACCTGGGGCGGCTGATCTTCGAGGGCGCGGCGCTGCCGAATACCGGCACTCCCGGCGAAATCGGCGGCAAGTCGTCGGAACGGGTGGTCCACGCGCCCTGTACGGGCGTCGTACGACCGGTGCGCGCGATCGGCGATGTGGTGGCCGCGGGCGAAACGCTGTGCTTTGTGGGCGATCAGCCGGTCGCCGCTCCGATCGCCGGGCTGCTGCGCGGCCTGATCGCCGAGGGCCTATCAGTCCCCAGGGGGATGAAGATGGCCGACGTCGACCCGCGCACGGACGTCGACTGGCACACCATTTCCGATAAGGCGCGCGCCATCGGCGGCGGCGCGCTGGAGGCGTATCTATATTTGAGGAGAAGCGTATGAACGAGTGGATCGAAGCGGCGCTGGAGCGCATCCGGGGCGGGCGTGACTGCGTGCTGGTGAGCGTGGTGGCGACATCGGGCTCCACCCCGCGCGGCCCGGGCGCGCGCATGCTGGCGGATGCGCGGGGGCTGGTGTGCGGCACGGTGGGCGGCGGGCCGGTGGAGCACGACGCGGTGCGGCGCGCAACCGAGCGGCTCGAGAGAAGCGTGTCGGCCGGAGCGCTGAAAGACTACCGCCTGGCGGGCGACCGGGCCGCCGACCTGGGCGTGTGCGGCGGCGGCATGCGGCTGTACTTTCAAACGCTGCCCGCCGGGGACGGGGCGCTGATCGACTTGCTGGAGCGGGCGCGCGCGGCGGCGGACGGCGCGCGGGACGCCTGGCTGATTACGGATCTCGAGGATGGCGGCATGACGCTGTCGTTTGAAGCGGTCGCGCCTGAGGACGGGCAATACGCGCAGCAGATCGCGAGCGGCGCGACCTGCTACCTGTTCGGCTGCGGGCACGTGGCGCAGGCGCTGGTACCGGTGCTTGCGCGCGCGCTTTTCCGGGTGTGCGCGCTCGACGACCGGGCGGATTTTGCCGATCGGCGGCTGTTCCCGGACGCCGCGGAGGTGCGGCTGGTTGATTTCGGTGATCTGGCGTTCATGGACGGGGTAACCGGGGCGGACTACGTGGCGATCATGACGCGCGGGCACCAGCACGATTTTGCGGCGCTTAAGGCGGCGCTGCGCACGCCGGCGCGCTACATCGGCATGATGGGCAGCAAGGCAAAGCGCGCCTCGGTGTACGAGCGCGCGCGGGCCGAGGGTTTTACCGAGGAGGACCTAAAGCGGGTGCGCTGCCCGATCGGCCTGCCGATCGGCGCGCAGACGCCCTATGAGATTGCCATCAGCATAGCGGCCGAGATGATTCAGGCGCGTACTCGCGCGTGAGCGCCCATCATCACTCGCGCGGGGACTTCCCTATCGCCCCACCTCGACGATCCCGCCAAATGAGGGATAGTTGCTCTTGAACAGCCGCTCGCGCTCGACCTCTTTGCCGTCCTTCATCAAGATCCGGTACGTGGTCACCTGATAGCCGTTGCGCCTGGCTTCCTTCACCCGCGTCATGCCGGTGGGCAGATCCCCAACCGGCACGTACCTCGGTTCGCCCGCGCTGCGGGTAGCGTTGGTCTCGCCCTTGAGCTTGAACGACACGCCCTCGTCCAGTTTCTTGCCGTGCAACTCCACGATCACCTGCTTGTCACGGGTTACCCCCGCCGACAGGTAGATCGGGTAGTCCGACGTGTTCCGGAACCGGAAGTCCTGGTTGGGCCAGTCGATCGTGGCGTCCAGTCCCCGGGGGACGTAGGTCGATGGAATCGTGTGGGGGTAGCGCTTGATGATCTGATGCCCCGCCTTGGCGACCGTGTTGAACAGCGTGGTCGCCACCTGGCAGATGCCCCCGCCGACCTCGAGCGTATGCGCACCGCCCGAGACCGCCGGGGCGCGCTTGTAGCCCTTCTCCGTCGTGCGCTTGCCCAGCGTCTCGTTGAACGAAAACACCGCGCCCGGCTCGATGCGCAACCCGTTCAGCGCCTCGCACGCCAGCCGCAAATTGGTTATCCGGTTGCCCGAGGAACTCTTGGCGCTGGTCTTGGTCGAGGCCACCATGCCAAAGCTGCGCTTAAGCTCCTCGACCGTCTGCGCGGGTCTTACCACGCGCCGTTCGAGCGTCAGCGCGCCGCCGCCGGCTTTCACCTTCTCAGCGACCGCGTCGCGCAGTTCCTTGGCGTCCACCGCCAGCCCCTCGACGCCCTCTTCAAAGGAAAAGCCCTTGCTCGCAACGTCGAACCCGGTGATCTTCGCCGAGGTGCCCGGCTCCGACGCCGCCTGCGCGATCGCGTCCAGCCGCTGCGCCCACGCGTCCCGGTCGGGGCCGCCGTGTACCTCGTAGGCGCGCGCCCACGCGCCCGCGGCCTTGCTGATCGCGTCGTAGCGCGCTGCGAGCGTACCGTAGCGCCCGACCGACCAGGCGCTCTTGAGCACGTCCGCATAGTCGCTCTGGTAGAACGCGTCCGCGCTCGTCAGCAGCCAATGGTTCTGCCCGATGTTGAGCTCGATCTGATAGGCGCGCCTTTTGAGCTCGTCGCGCGCCGCCCACTCGCCGAGCGCCTCCGGCAGCGTCTTGCCCGATAGCTCCTGCCCGTCCACCGTGATGCCCGGATAGAACCGGTCGGTTTCAACCGCCGCGCGCATCGCCCGAAAGGCGCGGTACTGCGCGATCGACATGACAAGGGCCGCGACCAGCACAAACAGGATGCCGCCCATCACCGCCGTCACCGGCCCCGACCACCAGATCCGCCTGCGCGCGCGCCTGATCTTCCTCAACTCGCGCCTTGTCTGCCTCGTCTCGACTTGGGTCTGCGTTTCTATCTTGGAATGCTTGCCCACTTAAATAAAACTCCTACGGATTGGCCATGTAATACGACAGCTCGAGCAGCGCGTCGGCCAGGTGCACGCTCTTGAGCGTCACGCGGTCGGGCACATCGAGGTCTATCGGCGCAAAATTCCAGATCGCGTTGACCCCGCCCTTGACCAGCCGGTCGCAGATGGCCTGCGCCGCCTGCTCGGGCACCGCGATCACACCGATGTCCACCGGATGCTCGTCCAGGTAGCCGTCGAGCTGCTCGATTGGCAGCACGGGCAGCCCGCCTCGCGTCTCCTCATGCGCGCTCGCGCGCATGTCAAACAGCGCCTTGACCTCAAAGCCCATGGAGCGGAACGCGCTGTAGTTGGCTACGGCCTGGCCGATGTTGCCCGCGCCCACCACGACGCAGTGATAGCTGGGCCCGAGGCCCAGGATCTCGCCGATGCGCCGCCTGAGCTCGGCCACGTTGTAGCCGTAGCCCTGCTGCCCAAACCCGCCGAAGCAATTGATGTCCTGCCGGATTTGCGACGCGGTCAGGCCCATGCGCTCGCCCAGTTGCTGGGAGGAAATGCGGATCAGCCCCATCTTTTCCAGGTTGCACAGATATCGGTAATACCCCGGCAGCCGCCCAACGACGGCGCGCGGTACGCGTTCTCGCACCATGTGACGCTCTCCTTTACAGGTTAATCTCGCCCATGTCGATCGCGGGTCCGACGAGCCACGGATCGACCTCGGCGGCAATAAATTCGCTCACCTGTTCGCCCGCGCGCCCGACGTACAGCCGCGCGTCCATCAGCGCGCCGAGTTCGTCCTCGCTAAGGCCGAACGCCCCGTCGGCGGCGATGCGCCGAAGTAAATCGTTGTCTTCGCCTTCGGCACGCATCCTGACCGTGGCCTGGTGCGACAGCACACGCAGCTTTTCGTGCAGCTGCTGCCGGTCGCCGCCGCGCATAACGCCCGCCATCAGGATGTTCTCGGTCGCCATGAACGGCAGGTTCTCGCGGATGCTCCGCTCGATCATCTTTGGATACACCACGATCCCGCCGGCCACGTTGGCGTACAGCTCGAGCACCGCGTCGAGCGCCAGGAACGCCTCGGGCAGCGACAGCCGCCGGTTGGCCGAGTCGTCGAGCGTGCGCTCGAACCACTGGGTCGCGGCGGTCTGCGTGGCATTTGCCTCCAGCGCCATCACGTGCCGGGAAAGCGCGCACATACGCTCCGAGCGCATCGGGTTGCGCTTGTAGGCCATGGCCGACGAGCCGATCTGATCCTTTGAGAACGGCTCCTCGAGTTCGTGAAACGCCTGCAGCATCCGCATGTCCTGCGCGAACTTGTACGCGCTCTGCGCCACGCCCGAGAGCACCGCCAGCACCCGGCTGTCCAACTTTCGTGGATAGGTCTGACCGCTGACCGCGTACACCTTATCGAGTCCCATCTTGCCGGCTATGCGCCTCTCGCATTCGAGGCACTTGGCGCCGTCGCCGCCGAACAGCTCGAGGAAGCTGGCCTGCGTGCCGGTCGTGCCCTTGCTGCCCAGCAGCTTGACCGTGGACAGCACATGCTCGATGTCGGTAAGGTCCATGACGAGGTCCTGCATCCACAGGCAGGCGCGCTTACCCACCGTGACCAGTTGCGCCGGCTGCAGGTGCGTGAGCCCGAGCGTCGGCAAATCCCTGTGCTCCAGCGCGAACGCGCGCAGCCGTCGGACGACCTCGATGATTTTAGCGCGGATCAGCTCAAGCGCGTCCCGGAGGATCAGCGCGTCGGCGTTGTCGGTTACATAGCAGGAGGTCGCGCCCAGGTGGATGATGCCGGCGGCGTCCGGGCACTGCTCGCCGTAGGCCAGCACATGCGCCATCACGTCGTGGCGCACCTTTTCCTCGTGCGCGCGCACGCGCTCGTAGTCGATGTCGTCCAGGTGCCGCTTCATCTGATCGATCTGATCCTGCGCGATCGGCAGACCCAGCTCCATCTCGGCCTCGGCCAGCGCCACCCACAGCCTGCGCCACAGCCCGTAGCGATGGTCTGGCGAGAACAGGCTCTGCATGGCCTTCGAGGCGTAGCGGCTGTTCAACGCCGTCTCGTATATGTTCTTTCGCTCCATCTGACGGCCTATGCCTCCTGCCGGATAATCAGTTGCTCGCGGTCGGGCCCGACCGACACATACCGGATTGCGACGCCCAGCGCGCGCTCGACGTACTCGACGTATTGCCGCGCGGCCTCGGGCAATTCCTCGAACCGGCGCACGCCCGAGATGTCCTCATCCCAGCCGGGCAGCACCTCGTAGACCGGCTCGCAATCGTACAGATCCTGCGTGTAGGGGAAGCGCTCGATCTCGACCCCGTCCAGCCGGTAGCGCACGCACACCGGGATCTCGACCAGGCCGGACAGCACGTCGAGCTTGGTCAGCGCGATCTCGGTGGCGGCCTGCAGTTCGGCACCGTGGCGGGTGGCCACGATGTCAAACCAGCCGACGCGCCGCGGCCGGCCGGTGGCCGCGCCGTACTCGCCGCCCGCCTCGCGCAGCCAATCGCCCTCCTCGGCCAGGAGCTCGCCCACGAACGGGCCCTCGCCCACGCAGCTCGAGTAGGCCTTCACAACGCCCACCACGCGGTCCAATTTGATCGACGGCAGCCCGCCGCCCAGCGGCGCGTAGGCCGACAGCGGTGAGGAAGACGAGGTGAACGGGTAGATGCCGTACTCGATGTCGCGCAGCGCGCCCAGCTGCGCCTCGAAAAGGATGCGCTTGCCATCCGCGCGCGCCGACTTGAGCAGCTCGCCCGCGTCGCAGATATGGTCTTTCAGCGCTGTCGCGTAGCGGGCCAGCCAGGCCTCGACCTCCTCGATGTCGATCGGCGGCTGGTCGTAGGCCTTGCACAGCACGGCGTTCTTCCACTCGACCAGCGTCTTAAGGTGCTTGTGCAGCACCTCGGGGTGCTTAAGGTCGCCCATCTGGATGGCCTTTTTCATGTACTTGTCACCGTAGATCGGCGAGATGCCGCGCCGGGTCGAGCCATACTTTAAGTCGCCCAGCCGGTTCTCCTCCAACTGGTCCTGCAGCGGGTGAAACGGGAACACGATCATCGCACGGTCGGAAATCTTGAGGTTGTCGGGTGTGATGGTAACCCCCTGCGCGCGTACCCGCTCGATTTCGCCCACCAAGTGCTCGGGGTTCACCACCGTGCCCACGCCCAGCAGATTGACCTTCTCCCTGCGGAAGATACCCGAAGGAAGCAGGTTCAGCGCAAACTTGCCGTATTCGTTGATGACGGTGTGGCCGGCGTTGTTGCCGCCCTGGTAGCGCACGACCAGGTCGTATTGCTCGGCCAGGTAGTCCACCATGCGCCCCTTGCCCTCGTCGCCCCAATTGACGCCCACGATCGCGCAGGTATTCATGTGCCGAACACCTCCGTATTGCTGAATGTTTCCGCGCGTCCATGTGCCGAACGTACGGAAAACAAGCCAAAACCCCGCTTGCTTACAAAGTATAACACCCGTACCCCCGCAATTCAAGCAAATTGACGAAAAATAAACAGTGCGCTCGATTCACGCTTATTTAACCGCGCGTTCGCTTGTATTCCGAACGGGATGTGCTATAATACCTATATAGAACATATGTTCGCATACCTGGAAAGGAGCGCCGCCCATGGATGTGTTCGAGAAGTTGACCGTGCTCGCCGACGCGGCCAAGTACGACGTGGCCTGCACCTCGAGCGGCGTCAATCGCCGCGGCGGCGGCGTGGGCAACGCGGTGGCGGCGGGCATCTGCCATAGTTTTGCGGCCGACGGGCGCTGCATCTCGCTGCTCAAGGTGCTGCTGAGCAACGCCTGTGCCTACGACTGCGCCTACTGCGTCAACCGCCGCTCGAACGACGTCCGACGCACCTCGTTTACGCCGCGCGAGCTGTGCGATCTGACGATGGGCTTCTACCGGCGCAACTACATCGAAGGGCTGTTCTTAAGCTCGGCGGTCTTGGGCACGCCCGACCGCACCTGCGAGCTGATGATCGAGGCGCTGCGGCTGCTGCGCGAGGAGTATCGCTTCGCCGGCTACATCCACGCCAAGGCCATCCCGGGCGCGGACCCACTGCTGATCCATCGGCTGGGTCTGTTGGCCGACCGGCTGAGCGTCAACATCGAGCTGCCGTCGGAAGAAAGCCTCGTGGCGCTCGCCCCCGACAAGAGCAAGCGCGCGATCCTCGCGCCCATGCGCCAGATCGAGGGCGGCATCCTGGAGAGCCGCAACGAATTGCAGCTGTATGGCAAGGCGCCCCGGTTCGCGCCGGCCGGCCAGTCGACGCAGATGATCGTGGGCGCGACCGCCGAATCCGACCGGCACATCTTGTCGCTGTCGGAGTCGCTCTATCGGCGCTTCAACTTAAAGCGCGTGTTCTTTTCGGCCTACATGCCGGCGGTGGCCGACCGTCGTTTGCCCGCGCCGGGCGGCAAGCCGCCGCTGCTGCGCGAACACCGGCTGTACCAGGCCGACTGGCTGATGCGATTCTACGGGTTCGAGGCGGGCGAGCTGCTGACCGAGCAGAGCCCCTTTCTCGATCCGTTGCTCGACCCGAAGTGCCACTGGGCGCTCGAGCACCTCGAACAGTTCCCGGTCGAGGTCAACCGCGCCCCGCACGAGCTGCTGCTGCGCGTGCCCGGCATCGGGGTGAAGAGCGCCTGGCGCATTCTCGAGGCGCGCAGGCAGGGCACGCTTGACTTCGAGGCGCTCAAAAAACTCGGCGTCACGCTCAAGCGCGCGCGCCACTTCATCACCTGCAAGGGCAAGGTGTTGCCGGGGATCCGGATCGACCGCCGATTCATCTACCCGATGCTGACGGGAGGTCTTGCCGCCGAGCGCGGGCAGCAACTGTCGTTTTTCGACCTTACGAAGGAGGATATCCAGCAATGCTTGACCGGACAGCTTTGATCTACCGCTACGACGGCACGCAGGACGGCCTGCTGTGCTGCGTCTACGAGGCCATGGCGAAACGCGAACAGCCGATGATGATCCTGTCCGCGCGCGAGATGCAGTCGATGCTGTTTGAAGATCGGTTCATCGAGACCGACCCCGCCGTCGCGCGGCGGGTGGCCGACGCCATCCGGGGCCGCATATCGGAGGACGCGCTCACCATGGTGGGCCGCGCGCTGCTGACCCACTTGCCGGGCAAGGAAATCCACCTGTTGGATGTGCTCCGCCGCGCGTTCCGCGAGGGGCCGGGCCTGCTGAGCAATCTGTCCGACCCGGCGGTTTACAAGCTGAACCGGGCGATCACCTTCCTCGAGCGCGAGGCGCACCTGCTGACCGGGTTCATCCGCTTCCGGGAGTCGGACGGCGTGCTGACCGCGGTGATCGAACCGAAAACCCAGGTGCTTAAGCTGTTGGCCCCGCACTTCACCGACCGCTTCCGGCAGGAGACCTTCCTGATCCACGACAGGACGCACGGCGAAGCGCTGGTGCACCGCGCGGCCGGCGCGGCAGGCCGCGGCGAGACGCGCATCGTGCCGGTGGAGGCCTTCGAGCAGGCCCCGCCGGGCGCGCAGGAGCAGGCCTTCCAGCGCCTGTGGCGCGCCTTCTTCCGCACGATCGCCATCGAAGGCCGCGAAAACCCCGCCTGCCAGCGCACCCACATGCCCAAGCGCTACTGGGCGCAGATGACCGAGCATCAGCCGGAGAGCGCATGGCCGGAAGCGCTGCCTCTTTCGCCCGTTCAAGGGCTTTGCCCTTAAAAATCCCATCAACGCTCACGCGGGGGGATCGTCCGCTTCCCACCCCTCCGGCGCGGCCAGTTCGTCCACCTTACTGAGCTTCTTTGTGATCTGGCGCGTGCGCGTGGAGGCCTGGTCGAGCTCCGCGCCGGCTTGATCGAGGCGCTGGCGCGTGCGCTCCAGCGCCTCGCCGAATTGGTAAAACTCGCCGCGCACCGCGCCCAGCAGCCGCCAGATCTCCTCCGAGCGCTGCTCCACCGCCAGCGTCTGAAATCCGATTTGCAGACTCGTCAGCAGCGCCGACAGCGTGGTCGGCCCGCTCACCAGCACGCGGTGCCTGTCCTGCAGGCGCTCGCACAGCCCCGGACGGCGCAGCGCCTCGGCGTACAGCCCCTCGACCGGCAGGAACATCACCGCGAAGTCGGTCGTGTGCGGCACCTTGATGTACTTGCCCGCGATGCGCTTGGCCTCCTCGATCAGCACGCGTTCCAACTGCGCGCCCGACAGCGCAACCGCCTGACGGTCGCCCGCCTCCGCCGCGTCCACCAGCCGCTGGTAGTCCTCCTGCGGGAACTTGGCGTCGATCGGCAGCAGCACCGGATTGCCCGGGCGCTTGCCCGGCAGCACGACCGCGAACTCCACCCGCTCGCGCCCGCCCGGCTCCACCGGCGTGTTTTCGAGGTATTGCTCGGCCGTCAGCGACTGCTCGAGCAGCGCCTTGAGCCGCACCTCGCCCCACACGCCGCGCGTCTTGACCCCGGCCAGCACCTTCTTTAAATCGCCTACGCCCTGCGCCAGCCGCTGCATCTCCCCCAGGCCCTTGTACACCCGCTCGAGCTGCTCGCCCACCTGCCGGAACGATTCGCCCAGCCGCTTCTCGAGCGTCGTTTGCAGCTGGTGGTCGACGGTCTCGCGCATCTCCTTGATCTGCCGCTGCTGCCGATCGATCGATTGATCGATGCGCGCCATCATCCGCTCGATGCGCTCCTCATTGGCCTGCGCGCTGGCCGACAGCAGCTGGTTGGCCAGCTGCCAGTCGCGGCCCATGCGCTCGCCGAGCGCCTCCACGCGCGAGGCCATCTCGGCGTGCTGGTGGCGGCGGTAGCGCTCGTGCTCGTCCATCCGCGCGCGCAGCGCCCGCATCGACGCCGCCAGCCAGACCCCGGTCATGACGACCAGCAACAAAACGGCGAGTTGAATGTAGATCGGATCAGGCATGGCCGTTCACCCCCTCAATGAGCGCCTCGGCGCAGCGCACGCCGTCCACCGCCGCCGACATGATGCCGCCGGCGTAGCCCGCGCCCTCGCCGCAGGGGTACAGTCCGCGAATCGCCGAGGCGCAGTTTGCCCCGCGCGGCAGCCGGAGCGGCGAGGACGAGCGGGTCTCCACCCCGGTGAGCAGCGCACCCGCGCCCGCGAAGCCGCGCAGCCGCCGATCCATGTCGCACAGCCCCTTTTTCATCGCCGCCACCGCGAACGGCGGCAGGCAGCGCGCGAGGTCGGCGTAGGCGACGCCCGGCCGGTAGGTCGGCTCCACGTCGCCCGCGCCGCGCGAAGGCACACCCTGCAAGAAGTCGCCCACCAACTGCGCCGGCGCGCGGTAGCCCCCGCCGCCCAGCTCGAACGCCGCGCGCTCCCAGCGGCGCTGGAATGCGAGGCCGTCCAGCGGAGAAGCGCCATAATCGGCCGGGCCGACCGAGACCAGCAGCGCGCTGTTGGCGTTCGCGCCGTCGCGCGCCCAAGCGCTCATGCCGTTGGTCGCGACCATGTCGGACTCGGACGCCGCCGCCACCACCGTCCCGCCCGGACACATGCAGAAGGTGTACACCCCGCGCCCGTCAGCCGCCTTGGCGCTCAGCTTGTAATCCGCCGCGCCCAGCGCCGGGTGGCCGGCGGCGGAGCCGTACTGCGCGCGGTCGATCATCCGTTGGCTGTGCTCGATGCGCGCGCCGATCGAGAACGGCTTGGGCTCCATCGGCACGCCTTGGGCGAACAGCGCCTCGAAGGTGTCTCGCGCGCTGTGGCCGACCGCCAGGATGATCTGTTCGGCCTCGATGTCCGCTGCGTCGGCTACGATGCCCTGAAGCCGTCCCCCTTCGAGAATCAGCCGGTCGAGCCTGGTCTCGAAGCGCACCTCGCCGCCCAATCGCTCGACCTCGCGCCGGATCGACGCGACCACGCCCGGCAACCGGTCGGTGCCGATGTGGGGCTTGGCATCGTAGAGCACCTGCTCGGGCGCGCCGTGCTCATACAGCGTTTCGAGCACCAGGCGGCAGCGAGCGTCCGAGATGCCGGTCGTAAGTTTCCCGTCGGAAAACGCGCCCGCGCCGCCCTCGCCGAACTGCACATTGCTATTCGGGTCGAGCGCGCCCGTGTGCCAGAACGCGCGAACGTCCTCGGTGCGCCGGTCGACCGGGCGCCCGCGCTCGAGCACCAGCGGGGCAAGCCCCGCGCGCGCCAGCACCAACGCCGCGAACAGCCCCGCCGGGCCGAGTCCGACCACGACCGGGCGGCGCTTGCCCGGCGCGGCATGGGGCGTGCGCCAAGCCGGGGGTTCGGCCGCCTGCAACTGCGCGCCGCGCGGGGGCGCAAGCCGCGACGCGGGCAGCGCGCAGTCGAACTCGATCGACGCTACAAAATGGACGTCGCGCTTATCGCGCGCGTCCACCGATTTCTTGACCAGCCGGGCGCTCGGGACGTCATCCTCACGCAAGCCCAGCGCGCAGGCGACCAAGCGCGCAGGCGCGGAAAGCTCCGCGCCCAGCGGCAGTTTCAGATTTGAAATGCGCAGCATGTTTTTCTCCTTTAGAAGGATTGCGCGGCGGAACGGGCGGCCCGCCCATCAACGCGACGAAGCCTCCGCCGCCGCCAGCGCGCTGGCCCAAGCCCAGTGCAGGTTGTAGCCGCCGCACGTGCCGTCCACGTCCAGCACCTCGCCGGCGGCGTAAAGGCCGGGCACGATGCGCGACTCGAGCGTATCGGGGCAAAAGTGCTCGGTGGACAATCCCCCGGCGGTGACCTGCGCGTCTTCAAAGCCGCGCGTACCGATGACCGACAGCCGCCAGTCGGTGAGCAGCAGCACCAGCCGGTCAAGCTCTTCATCCGAAAGCGAACCGCTCGCGCGAAGCAGCGGGCCGATCCCGGCCTGCTTTATCAGCGTTTGCCCGATCCGCTTGGGGACGAGCCCGCTTAAAAAATCCTCGAGCGCGCGCGCGGGAACAAAACGGCGCAGCGCTTCGAGCCGCGCGCGCACCTCATGCATATCCTCGTCCGCCAGCGCGATTTGCAAGATTGTACGCTCGCCGCGCGCCATCGCCTGCGCCGCCGCGCGTCCGAGCGCCATCGCCGCGATGCCGCTGACGCCGTACTCCTGAAACAGCACTTCGCCCGCCGCTCGCTCGATCGCCCGCCCACCCGCGATCAGCTGAAGGCGGCAAGCCGCGCGAATGCCCTTGAGCGCGCGCACCGGCTCGGGATCGGTCTTGATCTGCACCAGCGCAGGCAGGCAGCGGGTCGTCGGATGCCCCAGCGCCTTCATCAGATGATGCCCGGCGCTCGTGCCGCCCAGCTTCGCGCCCGCCGGCCCGCCGGTGCTGAGCACGACGCGCGCGGCGCGCAGTCGCCGCCCGTCGACCGCGCCGATCATGAACCCTCGTTCCAGGCGGTTGACCTCGAAGCCGGTATACAGCTGCGCGCCCCGCTCGGTAAGCGTCAGCCGCAGTGCGTCCAGCACCGAGGCGGCCTGGTCGCTGCGCGGATAGACGCGCCCGGCCTCGTCAGATGCGCAGACGAGCCCCATCCGCTCAAACGCCTCCAGTACACGCGAAGGCGGACAGCGCATCAGCGCCGCCCGCGCAAAATCCGCGCCGCCGGGATAGAACTCGGGCGCGATGTTCATATTGGTCAGATTGCATCGGCCGTTGCCGGTGGCCAGCAGCTTCCTGCCCGCGCGTGCCTGGCGCTCGAGCAGGACGACCGATCGCGCGGGCGCCAGGCGGCGTATCTCCGCCGCGCACATCATGCCGGCCGCGCCGCCGCCGATCACGGCCACATCGAATGATTCGGTCACAAAATAATACCCATTTCCTTTATCATGGCCTCGTCGGTCAGCAGGCACAGCGCATGCAGCGCGCGGGAACTGGCCGTATACAGCCGCCGGCGCTCGTCGTCGGTCAGCTCGACGCGCGGCCACACCACCGCCACCGCGTCGAACTCCAGCCCCTTCATCAGCAAATAGCTGCCCACCACCACGCCGCCCGCGTCGGGCAGCATGTCGCCCTCGCCGCCGGTCAGCAGCGCCGAGCCTTTGATCTGGCGTGACAGGTTAATGGCCTCGGCCTGGGTGCGGGTGATGACCGCGGCCAGCCGGATGCCCGGCTGTTCGCGCCAGCGCTCGAGCGTCTTGAGCAGCAGTTCCTTGCGGTAGGGCGCGATCATCGGCCAGTCGCCCTCGCGCCCGAAGCCCTCGTGCCCGTTGCCGCCCTCGGGCAGCAGTGCCGAGCACAGCCTTGTGATCGGCAAGGTCGAGCGGTAGCAGCGGGTCAGCTCGACGACCGGCGCGTCGGGCTCGTCGAAGCACGCGCCCCAGCTGCGCGGGTCGCAGGGGGGCATGCCGGGGCTGGTGCGCTGGTTGGGATCGCCCAGCAGCGTCACGTGGGCGGCCGGGTACATAAGGCGCAGCGTCCGCAGCGATATGTCGCTGTAGTCCTGCGCCTCGTCGATCAGCAGGTGCATGATCTGCTTGTCGGGCGCGGCGAAGCCCAGCTTGAGCTGCAGGTAGGCGATGCCGGGCGCGTCCTCCCACCATACCAGGCGCGCCGCGGCGTTCTGGCGCGCGGCCTCGGCGAGCGCCTCGCCGGCCCCATCGAGCGCCAGCGCGTACAGCACCAGCGGGTCGCCCACCAGCATCGAGCGGATTTGGGCGCGCACCGGTTGCAGTTGCTGGGACACCGCCAGCTTGACCGCCAGCTCCAATTCGTTGCCGCGATAACGGCCGAACAGCTGCTCCTCGTACTGCGTACGCAGCGTGCGCTCCCATTGGTCGAGCCGGTTTTGCAAAACCGTCTGGATGCGCGTCAGCCGCAGCGCGGGGGACAATGTGCGGAACTCAACCCGGTATAGCCGCTCGATCTCGCCCTTTTCGGCCAGCACGTGCCGGCCCAGCGCGACCTTGTCGAACTCGGGGCCGAGGTTCCGATAGCGCTCGGTGAAGCGCTCGATCAAGGCGCTGAAGCGCAAATCGCTCTTGTAGCGCACGCTCTCGAGCCGGAGCGGGTCGGGCACGGCCAGGCACTCGGATTGCTTGAGCGGCGTTTCGCACTCGATCCCCAGAATGGGCGCGAGCAGTACGGGCAGCGTGTAGGCCGGCGCGTTCTCCTCGCCGAGGTCGGGCAGCACCGTCGATATATACTCCGAAAAGGCGCTGCCCGGCGACAGCACCGCGATACGCCGGGCGTCGAACATGCTCCTGTGGCGGTACATCAGGTAGGCGGCGCGGTGCATGGCGACCGAGGTCTTGCCCGATCCCGCGCTGCCGATCACGGAGAGTACCTTGGCCTTCTCGTGACGGATGACCGCGTTTTGTTCCTTCTGGATCGTGGACACGATCAGCCGCATGTGCGCTGTTGTGGCGCGCGACAGGATGTCCAGCAGCATCTGGTCGTCGATCGACACGTCGGTGTCCACGTAGTACTTGAGCTGGCCCTGCTCTATCCGGTACTGGCGCTTGAGCGTCATGCGCCCGCTGATGAGCCCCGAGGGGCTGTCGTAGGCGGCGGGGCCGGGCGTGGCGTCGTAGTATAGGCTGCACACCGGCGCGCGCCAGTCGTGCACCATCAAATCGCCCTCGGCATTTTTCAGGCTGTACAGCCCGATCACAATCTTCTCGACCTGATCCTGACCGTTCTCGACGAAGTCGATGCGGGCGAAGAAGGGGGTGAGCAGCATGCGCTCGTAGCGTTTGCTCAAATCGGCGGTGAAGGCCTTACGCGCGAGCATCCGGTCGATCTCGCCCGACAGCTGCATGAGATCCTGCGGCGACAGGGCGGTCGGCTTCATCCGCAGCTCCTCCCACGCGTCCGACAGCATCATGCGGATGTTCTCGTCGTGGAAGTCGCTGTGGCCCTTGTACTGCTCGATCACCGCCAGCAGCAGTTGCTGCACCGTCGCGGTATACGCGCGCTCCCGATGCAACTCCATGTTCTCCAAGCGTCTCCCTCCCTCGTCATGCGCGTTTCTCCTATTATAACACAACCAAGCAATGTTGACAAATGCTTGTTGAAGCAGGGCAATTGCGAAATGCCGGAAGATGCGGTATAATGGCCCAAACGGTTGGAGACCGTACAGAAGAGGGGCGGCTTTCATGAAGGACGGATTTGTGCGCGTCGCGGCGGGTACGCCGGCGATTGTGCTTACCGATACCGAGGCCAACGCCGATGAGGTCATTCGGCTGATGAAGGAGGCGGCGGCGGCGCGCGCGAAGGTGCTGGCGCTCAGCGAGCTGTGCCTGACCGGTTACACCGCGGGCGACCTGTTCTTTCAGCGCACCTTGCAGGAAGGGGCGCTCGCGGCGCTCGCCAAGGTGGTCAAGGCCAGCCGCGGCCTCGACATTTTGGCCTTCGTCGGCCTGCCGCTTACTGCATTCGGGCGGCTGTACAACTGTGCGGCCGCGGTTCACAATGGCGCGCTGCTCGGCGTGGTGCCCAAGCGCCACTTGCCCAACTACGGCGAGTTCCACGAACTGCGCCACTTCGCGAACGGCGAGGGTGAGGCGCGCGAGATCGAACTGCTCGGCCAGACGGTGCCCTTCGGCGGCGATGTGCTGTTTGCCTGCGAGGAGATGCCCGAGCTCGTGGTCGGCTGCGAGATCTGCGAGGATATGTGGGTGCCCGTGCCGCCCAGCGCCGGTCACGCGATGGCGGGTGCGAGCGTGATCGTCAACCTGTCGGCCAGCAGCGAGATCGTGGGCAAGGCGTCCTACCGCGAGCTGATGCTCAAAAGCCAGTCGGCGCGGCTGATGTGCGCCTATGTGTACGCCGACGCGGGCGACGGCGAGTCGGTCACCGACCTGGTATTCGCCGGGCACAACCTGATCGCCGAAAACGGGGCGATCCTGGCTTCGTCGAAGCGCCACGAATGCGGGCTCGTGACCGCCGATGTGGACGTGGGTTTTTTGATGAGCGAACGCGGGCGGCGGAACACCTTCGGCGCGAGCGCGGGCACGCACACGCGGGTCAAGTTCCACCTGAAACCGGAGTCGCCGGCGCTGCTGCGCTTCGTCGACCCGCAACCGTTCGTGCCGGCGGGGCTGAACGCGCGCGCGCGGCGCTGCGAGGACATCCTGGATATCCAGACCCATGCGCTCGCCTCCCGCATGAAGTCGATCGGCGCAAAGACCGCAGTACTCGGCGTGTCGGGCGGGCTGGACTCGACGCTGGCGCTGATCGTGGCCGCGCGCGCGCTGAGCGCGCTGGGGCTTAACGCGCGCAACCTGCTGGCGGTCACGATGCCTTGTTTTGGCACCACCGAGCGCACACTTGGAAACGCGCGCGCTCTGGCCAAGGGGCTGGACGCGACACTTTACGAAATCAACATCCGCCAAGCGGTGGCGCAGCATTTGGCAGACATCGGTCACGACCTCGATTTGCACGACGTGGCCTACGAAAACGCGCAGGCGCGCGAACGCACGCAGGTGCTGATGGATCTGGCCAACCAGCGCGGCGGGCTTGTCGTGGGCACGGGCGACCTGAGTGAGCTGGCGCTGGGCTGGGCAACCTACAATGGCGATCACATGTCGATGTACGCGGTCAACGCGGGCGTGCCCAAGACGCTGGTTCGGCACCTGGTGCGCTTTGCTGCCGATACGGCCGAGGATGAGGCGCTCAGGGCGGCGCTTACCGACGTGCTGGAAACGCCGATCAGCCCCGAGTTGTTGCCGCCGAAAGACGGCGCGATCTCGCAGGCGACGGAGGACATCCTGGGCCCCTACGCGCTGCACGACTTCTTCCTGTACCACCTGGTGCGCCGGATGGAGTCGCCGCGCAAGATCGCGCGGCTGGCGCGCGTCGCCTTCGAGGGCGAGTATGCGGCGGATGTCATTGACAAATGGCTGGGCGTGTTCCTGAAGCGGTTTTTCGCGCAGCAGTTCAAGCGCTCCTGCCTGCCGGACGGCCCCAAGATCGGCTCGGTATCGCTGTCGCCGCGCGGCGACTGGCGGATGCCCAGCGACGCAGTCGGGAAAATTTGGCTGAAATTCAAACAAAACGACGTATAGAATTGACATTGATCGTATAGAATAACGGAATGTAAGGAGGTGTATCCTGATGAAAAAAGCAATTGTGATCGCGATGGTTTTGGTGATGTCCCTGATGCTGGTTGCCTGCAACAACACGACGCCCGCGCCTGCGGCGACCCCGGCGGCTCCGGTAGAGACCCCCGCGGCCGAGGCTCCGGTGGAGACCCCCGCGGCGGAGACCCCCGCGGCCGAGACCCCGGCGGAGACCCCCGCGGCCGCGGCTCCGGCGGCTCCTGAGACGACCACCGCCCCGTAACCCCTTGCCACACCCACCCGCTCCGGTTCTCGCCGGGGCGGGTTTTATTTTGCGTTAGTCGTTGAAAAGCAGCGGCAATCGGAGTATAATGTTGCCAGTTGTATATACGGAGGGATCGGCATGAAGGTACTGCTGACGGGCGGCGCGGGGTACATCGGCTCTCATACCGGCCTCGCGCTGCTGAACGCAGGGCACGACATCGTTGTGGCCGACAACTACGCAAACAGCTCGCCCGAGGCGCTGGGCCGGGTGCGCGCGCTGTCCGGGCGCGATTTCCCCGCCTACGAAGTCGACGTGTGCGACCGCGCGGCGGTGGATGCGGTGTTTCAGGCACATACATTCGATGCGGTGATCCACTTCGCCGGGCTCAAGGCCGTCGGCGAGTCGGTTTCCCAACCGATCGAGTACTATCGCAACAACATAGACTCCACGCTGTCCTTGGTCGAGGCGATGCGCGAGCACGGCGTGTACCGGATGGTGTTTTCTTCGTCCGCCACCGTGTACGGCGCCACGAAGGCATCCGAGATGACCGAGGACCTGCCGACCGGCTGCACCAACCCCTACGGCTGGACCAAGTACATGAACGAGCAGATCCTGCGCGATGTGTGCGTCAGCGACGACCGCTGGTCGGTGGCGCTGCTGCGCTACTTCAACCCCGTGGGCGCGCACGAGAGCGGCCAGATCGGCGAGGACCCGAACGGCATTCCCAACAACCTGATGCCCCGCGTGATGCAGCACGCGCAGGGCAAAATTCCGGTGCTGGGCGTGTTCGGCGACGACTACCCGACGGCGGACGGCACCTGCATCCGCGACTACATCCACGTGCTTGATCTGGCGAAGGGGCATGTGGCGGCGCTCGAGTACGTCCGCGCACATAAGGGCGCGGAGGCGATCAACCTGGGCACGGGCATTGGCTACAGTGTGTACGACATCCTGCGCACATTCGAAGCGGTGAACGGCGTAAAGCTCCGTTACGAGGTGCAGCCCCGGCGTCCAGGCGACGCGCCGATCAGCTACGCCAATCCCCAAAAGGCCGAACGGCTGCTCCACTGGAAGGCCGAAAAGACGCTCTCTGACATGTGCCGCGACGCGTGGCGCTGGCAGATAGACAACCCGAACGGGTATTAGGGGTCGCCGTCACGACGGCAGTCCCCTTACCGACCGACGATGAAGGAGGATAAGCACATGGCGAAACCCAATTTCGACGCGAGCGACGTTCAGGAGAACCGGGTCAAGGGCGGGGTCGGGTATGTACCTTTTCTTTTCTTTCTGCCGCTGATCCTCTGCCCCAATTCAAAGTACGGGCGCTTCTGCGCCAACCAGGGCTTTATCGCGGTGGCCGCGTCGGCGGTGGTGGCGGTGGCGTTCTGGATTCTGAACCTGCTGCTCGGTTGGATTCCGCTGATCGGCTGGTTGGTGGATGCGGTTCGGTGGCTGCTCGAGGCGGCGATCCTGCTGCTCGCGCTCTACCACGCCTTCTTGGCCTGCTCGAAGGGCGACGCGCGCGAGCTGCCGATGCTGGGCGGGCTCAGGCTGATTAAGTAAGGGGGGCTGTAACAAATGAAGCAGAGCCAGGCGTTTGAACTGAGGAAGCGCGTGGGCAACTTGGACGCGCTGTTCGGGGTCAAGGATTACACCTATAACGACGGGCCGGCGAAGGGCATGCGCGCGTTCGACCTGAACAACGGGCGCGGCGTGAACATGACGGTGCTGGCCGATCGCGGGCTTGATATCGCGTTCCTGACGTACAAAGGCGTCAACATGGGCTTTGCTTCGAAGTCGGGGCTGAGCGCGCCCGCGTTCTACGTGGAGGACGGCGTGCGCGGCTTCTTGAAGCAGTTTGGCGCCGGGCTCATGACCACCTGCGGCATCACCTATTCGGGCGCGCCCTGCGAGGACGGCGGGCGCAAGCTCGGGCTGCACGGGCCGTATTCGAACACGCCCGCGCGATATGCCGCCGCGCGCACTGTCTACGAAGGCGACGAGGCGGTGCTCGAGGTCACGGGCGAGGTGCGCGAGGCCTGCATGTTCGGCGAGAACATGCGCCTTGATCGCGTGATGAAGCTTCGGACCGAGAGCGACGCGATCGAGCTTACGGACCGCGTCGCGAACCTGGGCTTTGAGGCGCAGCCGGTGATGCTGACCTACCACATCAACTTCGGCTACCCGATGCTGGACGCGGGCGCGAAGGTGTATAGCAACGCGGACGCCGTGACGCCGCGCGACGAATGGGCGCGCAGCGGCCCGGGCATGTGGAGCGAGATGGAATCGCCCGAAATCGGCCGCGCCGAGCAGTGCTACTTCCACGAGGGCCATCAATCGGGCGAGGGCTTTGCGATGCTGCACAACGAGGCGCTGGGGCTGGCGGCGATCGTGAGCTTCGACGCCGAGGCGCTGCCGCTTTTGTGCGAGTGGAAGTGCATGATGGCCGGCGACTACGCGCTGGGGCTCGAGCCCACGACCGCCGGGGTGCTGGGCCGCGCGCACGCGCGCTCGATCGGCAAGCTGCCGACGCTCGCGCCGGGCGAGGAAAAAGAGTACCGCGTGTCGATTCGCTTCACCGACGATGCCTCCGTCATCGCCGACTTTGCGCGCCGCGCGGCGCGTTCTTAGCCGATGGATCGAAAGACCGCCCTGCCCGGCGACGCATCCTGCGCGGGCGCGGTGCGCAGCGCCGTCGATTACGACCGGCAATACCGACAATGACCACGGGGCTGTAGCGCTGAAAAAGACGCTACAGCCCTTTCGTTATGCGGATCGCGCCCGTCTTCACGCTCCTCGCCCGCCGGACATAGGATGCGGTGAGGTGATGGTATGGAAAGCTGGTTCAGCGTGCGGACGAAGTCGCTCTCCAGACATATGGAATCCGAAGGCGTCACAGTGCTTACCTACACGATCGACTATCCGCAGTTCGCGTCTTTGCTGTACCCCGAGTCAGCGCGCAAGCTCAACGCGTATTACCGCAATCAGGCCCACCACCTGGCGCGCACCCTGGCGAACGAGCTCTATCCGCAGGCCGCCGCCGACCGGCGCGATCGGGAGAAGGAGGGTTTCCCCTTCAACGCCTATGAGGTGCTGCATACCTTTACGCTGACCTATGCCGGCGACTGCATCGCCAGCCTGTACGCGGACACGTATCAATTCACCGGCGGCGCGCACGGCAACACCGTGCGCACGAGCGACACCTGGGACGTAGCCCGCGCCCGGCGAATTACACTCGGCGAAATCTTTCCGGACAACCCCGACTACCGGCGCGACCTGATCGACGCGATTGGGCGCGACATCGCGCAAGACAGCGAGTCGTATTTTGAGGCCGCCGCCGCGCTCGCCGAACAGAGCTTCGACGAGAACAGCTTCTACCTGACGCCCGACGCGCTGGTCATCTACTACCAGCAGTACGACATCGCGCCCTACTCGACGGGCATACCCGAGTTCCGCATCCCCTACGGCCGGTACGGCGCGCGGCTCCCGCACTGCGCGCCCGTCAGAAGAGGGACGCGCGTACGTAAAGTCCTACGATAACCTCGCCTTGTACTCGCTGCCCTCGCGCAATAACGCGCGCAGCCTTTCCGCGTCGCCCGCGCGCAGCCCGTCCGCGTAGGCTTGCAGCCTGCCCACGAGCGCGTCCACCTCTTCGATCAGGCAGTCGCGGTTGAGCATGAACAGCTCGGTCCACATGTCCTCGTTGAGCCGCGCCACGCGGGTCAGGTCCTGAAAGCTGCCGCCCGTGAACAGCGCGTGGCCCGGCTCCATCGCTCGCTTTACGTAGGCGTTGGACAGCACATGGGCCAGTTGCGAGGTGTAGGCGATCAGCCGGTCGTGCTCGAGCGGATCGGTCCGATGCACGGCGCGAAATCCCAACGCGCCGAAGAATGCCGTAAGCTGCGCAAGTACCTCGGGCGGCGTGTCCGCGCCGGGCGTCAACAACATGGAGGCGCCCTGAAACAGCCCGGCCTCGGACGCGCCGTAGCCCGACAGCGCCCGTCCGGCCATCGGATGGCCGCCCACAAAGCGGAACCCATGCCTGCGCGCAAGCGCTTCTCCGGCCTCGCAGACCGGGCGCTTGACCCCGCACAGGTCGACCGCGAGCGCGCCCCGCCCGACGCGCGCCGCGTGTTCTTCGAGGAATTCGATCGCCGCGCCCGGGTACAACGCCAGCAGCAGCAGCCGGCAATCGGCCACAGACGCCTCGTCCAGCACGCCGTCGAGCGTTCCATCTTCAAGCGCCCGCGCCTGGGTGTCCGCGTCCCGGTCGAACCCAAACACCCGATGCGCCGTATACGCCCTGACCGCCTTGGCCATCGAGCCGCCGATCAGCCCCAGGCCCGCGATGCCGATGTTCATGCCCGGTCCCCCTTCCCCGCCCGCACGGCTTCGGCCACCAAGCGCGCCGAGCGCGCCAGCTCGTCAAAAGCTTCGGGCGTCAGCGATTGCGCGCCGTCGCTCAGCGCCTGCGCGGGCGCGTTATGCACCTCCACGATCAACCCGTCCGCGCCCGCCGCCGCCGCGGCCAGCGACATGGGTTTTACCAGCCGGCTGAGCCCGGTGGCGTGGCTCGGGTCGACGATCACCGGCAGATGGCTCAGCTGCTTGAGCATGGGCACGGCCGACAGGTCCAGCGTGTTGCGGGTGTAGGTCTCGAACGTGCGGATGCCCCGCTCGCACAGGATCACCTGCTCGTTGCCGCCTGCCAGGATGTATTCGGCGCTCATCAGCAGTTCCTCCATCGTGCTCGACAGGCCGCGCTTGAGCAGCACCGGCTTCTTTTGATGTCCGAGCTCGCGCAGCAACTCGAAGTTCTGCATGTTGCGCGCACCCACCTGGATCACGTCCACCTCGTCAAAGTGGGGCAGCTGGCCGATGTCCATGATCTCGGTCACGACGGGCAGCCCGGTTTCGCGCCCCGCCGCGAGCAGCATGCGTATGCCCTCCGCGCCCAACCCCTGGAACGCGTAGGGGGAGGTGCGCGGCTTGAACGCCCCGCCGCGCAGCATCGTGGCCCCCGAGCGCTTGACCGAGCGCGCGATCCCCATGATTTGCTCCTCCGACTCCACCGAGCAGGGGCCGGCGATCAGCGTAAGCCGCCCGTCCCCGATCACGGCTTCGCCCGCGCGCACGGCCGTGTCCTCGGGATGGAACTTGCGGTTGGCGTTTTTGAACGGCTCGAGGATGCGCTTCACGTCCTCGACGATCTCCACCCCGCGTAGCAGCGCGATGTCCACCTTGCTGGTGTCGCCTACCAGTCCCAGGATGGTCTGGATCATCCCCTCCGACACATGCACATTGAGTCCGAATCCCTTGAGAGAGTCGATCAGCTGCCCGACCTGCGCCGGGCAGGCGTCCTTCTTGACGATGACGATCATTTCGCTTCCTCCTTCTCGATCTGCAAAAAGGGCCCCGCGGCGTTTGCCACGGGACCCTTCGCGCATCTCTTCAGCGCATGCGGTCGATCCGGCCGGCTAAACGCAAACAAGCCCCGCCTTGATAGACGAAGCCATAGCAATAAGCGTAGGCCGCAAACCGGTTGTCGCCCATGCGATCTGTCCTCCATCCCTCGAATTGCATCATATGATAGCACAAGGCCCCGAGTCTGTAAAGCTCCCGCCGAATTTTAACCTTTTATATACCGATGTATAACTTTAGCTTTCCTCAATTACATAGATGGTCCGCCGATATATGCAGTATAGACCGGGTGTCATTATAGCACGTAAGGGTTGAGTGTAGTGTCAGGTACGAAGGCAAAGCGGAGACTGAACCTGGGGGCAAAGCTGACGGCATCGGTGGCCGCCGCGCTGGTCGTCGTGTTGGCGGCGTCGTTTCTTACAATCATCTTAACCGTCCGGCAAAACTCCGAGAGCGACGCCAACCGGCGGCTTGAGTCTTTGCTCGGTACGGAGGCGCGCCGCATGGAAGCGGAGCTGAACGGCCCGCTGACGGCGGTTCGGGCGCTTGCCGGCGCGCTTGGGCGCCGGGAAGATGTCGACCCGGCCGTCCGCCGGGACGCCTTCATCGCCAGCATGAGGGGCGTACTCGAGGTCAATCCGAGCCTAAAATCCATTTGGATCTGCTTCGAACCGAATGCCTTCGACGGGCGGGACGCCGAGTACCAGGGACATAAGCAAAGCGACGCAACCGGTCGCTTTATCCCCCATTGGTACCGCGACGGCGACGCGGTCACCTTTGAGGCGCTCGACGATTATAGCCTCGGGAACGGCGAATCGGACTACTATGAAACCCCCAAGCGCACCGGCACGGAGATGCTCCAGGAGCCCTATTGGGATCAGTACGGCGATGAAACGCTGCTGATTACCTCGCTGGCCGTGCCGATCAAGGGCGCGGGCGGCAAGGTGGTCGGCGTGGTGGGCGGCGACCTCGCCCTGACCAGCCTGCAGCAACTGGCGTTCAACCAGGGCGGATACGCAAGCGCCTACTACTACGGCATTTCAAACAGAGGCCTCTTCTTCACACACGCCGATGCCGCCGCGATAGGTACGCACATCAAGGATCGCTGGGCCGAGCGCATCCCCGAAATCCTGGATGCCGTCGGCCGAGGCTTACCCTACAGCCATGACAGCCTCTCGGTCAAGACCGGCGGGATGGTGCGGCGCATGTACACCCCCATCTCCGTGGGCAATACCGCAACCCCCTGGTCGTTGGCGCTGGCGGTGGAACTGGACGAGGTGATGGCGGCGGCCACGCAAATCACCTGGATGCTGGCGGGTACGCTGGCCCTGGTGCTCGCGGTATCAATTGCGGTGACCGCCGTGCTCGTGGCCCGGATGGTCAGCGGCCCCCTACGGTTGGTCACCGAGAAGGCGCAGCAGTTTGCCGCCGGCGACTTCTCCGCCCCCGTGTCCGATGTGTTCATGGGGCGCGGCGACGAGGTAGGCGACCTGGCCCAGGCGTTCGACGGCCTGTTTCGCAACATGAACAGCCTGCTGCAAAGCCTCAAGGGCGCGGCCAATCAGGTAGGCGCGGGCGCGCGGCAGATTTCGGATTCGAGCACCGCGCTCGCGCAGGGCGCAACCGAGCAGGCGAGTTCCGTCGAGGAACTGAGCGCCTCGATGGAGCAGATCGCCGCCCAGACCCAGGTCAACACAGAAAACGCCAAAAAGGCCAACGAGCTGTCCGAGCAGGCCAAGCGCGACGCCGAGCAGGGCAACGAGCAGATGAAGCGGCTGCTGGACGCGATGGACGACATCAACCATTCGTCGGGCAACATCTCGGGCATCATCAAGGTGATCGACGACATCGCGTTCCAGACGAACATCCTGGCGCTGAACGCCGCGGTCGAAGCCGCGCGCGCGGGCGAGCACGGCAAGGGCTTTGCCGTGGTGGCCGGCGAGGTGCGCAGCTTGGCCGCCAAGTCGGCGGAGGCTGCCAAGGAGACGGCCAGCCTGATCGAGGAATCGATCGCGAAGGTCACCGGCGGCAGCAAGATCGCGGGCGAGACGGCGGAGGCGCTGCGCGCGATCGTTACGGAAGTGGACAACGCCACGCGGCTGATGAACGGCATCTACACGGCGTCGGTCGAGCAGGCGAGCGGCATCGCGCAGGTCAACCAAGGCATCATGCAGGTGTCGCAGGTGGTGCAGGCCAACTCCGCCACCGCCGAGGAATCCGCCGCCGCCAGCGAGCAGCTCAGCGGCCAGGCCGACATGCTCATCCGTCAGACCGGGCAGTTTAAACTCGAGTAAGTATAATTTAAGGAGATTGCATTTCTATGTTCAACACGAGGCATCGCTTGGGCAGCCGAATTCTGATTTTTACGTTAATCTGTGTGGCCGCGACGATTGCCGGTCTGCTGACCACTTCCTTTGTGGAAATCAACCGGTTCAACCGGAGCTACAGCGTGGATCACGCGCGCAGCGGCGTCCTGGCGCTGCAAAAGGAAATCCAGCATCGCGAGGCCAACTCACTTCAGCTGGCGCGTCAGGTATCGACGGACGACGCGCTCAAGCGCGCGCTGTCCGAGCGCGATCAAGCGGCGCTCAAGCAAATCCTGGCGGATACGGCACAGCGCACGGGCGCGGACTTCATCGTGGCGGCTGACCAGCGCGGCGCGGCGCTGGCCGGTACGTTCGAATCGCCCGAGTTGTCGGGCGACGCGGCGCGCTCGGCGCTTTCCGCGGCGCTCGGCGGATCGGAATCGACGCTGCTTGACGCCGGGATCGCCGCTCGCTTCGCGGCTTGGTCCGCCGTGCCGGTTCGAACTTCGGACGCGGTCGACGGCGCGCTGCTGATCGGGTTTGCGCTCGACGACGAGCCGCTCGTCGACGGCATCAAGCAGATGCTTGGCGACGACGTGACGCTGTTCCTTGGCGATACCCGCGTCAACACCACCATCATGAGCGATGGCAAGCGGGTGGTGGGCACCGCCGCGGCAGAACAGGTGGTCGAGCGGGTCCTGAAGCAAGGCGAGAGCTTTTCGGGCGACCTGGTCATCGCCGGAAAGCCCTACATCACCTATTACATGCCGCTCAAGAGCCAGGCGCGCGATATCGTGGGCATTCTGTTTGCCGGGAAGCCCCAGACCGACATGCAGGCCGCGATCAGCCGGCTGATCCTCATATCCTCCCTCGTTTCCGCGTGTGCATTGCTGTTGGTCGTCGCAGTCATCGCCCTCTATGTGCGTCAGACAATCAACAAGCCGCTCTCAGCGTTGCTGAACGGCGCGCGGAGGATCGCCGACGGCGACCTGAACGTTGCGCTTTCAATCCATGCCAAAAACGAAATCGGCGACTTGGCCGGGGCCTTTTCGCAGATGGCCGACAGCCTGAACGGCATCGTCGGCAACATCGACACGGCCTCCGATCAAATTGCCGACGGCGCGCGGCAAGTCTCCCAGTCGAGCGCGGCCCTGGCCTCGGGAACGGCTGAACAGGCCAGCGCGGTCGAGGAATTCTCGGCCTCGCTCACGGAGGTATCGGCCCAAACCACGCAGAACGCCGACAACGCCGGTGCGGCCAGGGCACTTTCCACGCAGGTGCTGGGCAAGGCCGAGGCGGGCAACCAGCAGATGCAGGCAATGCTTGCGGCCATGTCGGAAATCGATCGGGCCTCGGGCGATATCGAGAAGATCATCAAGGTGATCGACGACATCTCGTTCCAGACGAACATCCTGGCGCTGAACGCCGCGGTCGAAGCCGCGCGCGCGGGCGAGCACGGCAAGGGCTTTGCCGTGGTGGCCGAGGAAGTGCGTTCACTCGCCACCCGCGCTGCGACCGCGGCCAAGGAGAGCACGGTCTCGATCACCAAGTCGATCAGCGAGGTTCAAAAGGGCAAGCGGCTGGCGGACGCCACCGCGGAGATGCTCGGCTCGATCGTAGACGGCGTATCGCAGTCGGCGGAGTTGGTGGTCGAGATTGCCGAAGCCTGCGCCCAGCAGGTAGGCGCCATCACGCAGATGAACATGGGCATCCATCAAATCACCGCCGTCTGTCAATCCAACTCGGCCACCTCCGAGGAAAACTCCGCGTCGAGCGCGCAGTTGTTGTCCCAGGCCGAGTTTATGAAGAGGCAGGTGTCGCGTTTCACGCTGCGGGGCGCGGATGAATCTGTGAGGTAAGTTCGGTTTCGCGTAACAGGGACGGGCTCGTTCCCAAACGCAGAAGCGCTGCCGGCCGGCAGCGCTTCTGCGTTTGGGAACATCGGGAACGCCGCGCCGCCGCCGCTTCGAACCGGCGCTCCGGTTCGCACCTCGGCGCCGGATACGGCGGCGCGGGAGACGTTGGGGTTCCGCCCCCAACCCCGCCAAAGTGCCCGCCAGGTAAGCGTCCACGCGGGTTTTTCCCTACTTCATCGTGTCTACGGCGGCGCGCTCGATCAAAAGGCCCGCCGCATAGCGCGCGATGTAGGCGTCGAATCCGGCCGCGCCGGCCTCGTCCGGCGGCAGCGTTTCGCCGACCTTATCCGCGAAGATGCGCTCATTGAGGTATGCCTCGAGCGGCTGTCCCTGCGCCTTATCCTTCATATACGCCGCCAGCAGCGCGATGCCCCACGCGCCGCCCTCGCCCGCGGTCTCCATCACCGACACCGGCGTACGGATTGAGTCGGCCATGATTTGCTGGCCCACGCCCGGCGTCTTGAACAGCCCGCCGTGGCCGTAGATCCTATCGATCGACACCTTTTCACGGATCAGCAGGATGTCCATGCCCAACCGCAGCGTGGCCAGCGCGGCATACAAATGCGTGCGCATGAAGTTGGACAGGTTAAACCGCGCGTCCGGCATCCGCGCAAACAGCGGACGCCCCTCCTCCATGCCCGTCTGATGCTCGCCCGACAGGTAGTTATACGCCAGCAGACCGCCGCCGTCCGGCTCTCCCTCGAGCGCCTTGCGGTAGAGCGTGCCGAACAGGCTGTTCATGTCGAGCTTCATCCCAAACGTCTGCGCGAATTCGCCGAACAGGTTGACCCAGGCGTTCAGATCGCTCGTGCAATTGTTGCAGTGCACCATCGCGACCGGCGCGCCGCTCGGGGTGGTCACCATGTCGATCTCGGGGTACACGCGCGAGAGCGCCTTCTCCAGCACGATCATCGCGAAGACCGAGGTGCCCGCCGAGATGTTGCCGGTGCGCGGGGCCACGCTGTTCGTGGCCACCATGCCGGTGCCCGCGTCGCCCTCGGGCGGGCACATCGGGATGCCCGCCTGAAGCGTCCCCGTCGGGTCGAGCAGCAGCGCGCCTTCCTTCGTCAGCGTGCCGGCGGCGTCCCCGGCGCTGAGCACCTGCGGCAGGATGCCACCCAGCTTCCAATGAAGGCCGCGTGCCGCGATCTTCTCGTCGAACTTTTGAATCATGCCCGCGTCGTAATCCCCGGTTACGCTGTCGATCGGGAACATGCCCGAGGCGTCGCCCACGCCCAGCACCCTGCGGCCGGTCAGCCGCCAGTGCACATAGCCGGCCAGCGTGGTGAAGAACGCCACCTTGTCTACGTGGTCCTCGCCGTTGAGCACGGCCTGGTACAAATGCGCCGCGCTCCAGCGCTGCGGGATGTTGAAACCCAGCAGCGCGGTCAGCTCCTCCGCGGCCTCAAGCGTCATCGTGTTGCGCCATGTGCGGAACGGCGTGAGCAGCCGCCCCTCTTGGTCAAACGCCAGGTAGCCGTGCATCATCGCGCTCACGCCGATCGCGCCGACCGCGGTCAACTGCGCGCCGCAGCGCGCCGCGACATCCCTTTGCAGGTCGGCGAAGCAGTCCGCAAGCCCCGCCCATACGTCCTCCAGGCTGTAGGTCCAGATGCCGCCTTCCAGCTTGTTCTCCCACGCATGCCCGCCCGAGGCGAGCGTCGCGCCCGCGCCGTCCACCAACACCGCCTTGATGCGCGTCGAGCCCAGTTCGATGCCGAGCGCCGTCTGACCCGATTCGATGATCCGCTTGATATCGTCCATATGCTCTCCCCCTATGCTTTGAAGCGCCGCGCGCGGCGCCCGCTCTCCGTCCAATTATACCATTTGCGCGCTAGTGAACGCAACAATGATGTGATAATGTGATCCCGAAAGCGGCAATTTATGTCTGAGCGGAGGATTGACCGATGTTTACGGCGGACATGCGGACGCTCACCGAGCTGGTGCGCTCGGTCAAGGCGATCGTGATGGATGAGCGAAACGTGACTCAGCGCGAGGAGAAGGGCGCGTTTGACTATGTGACGATGGTCGACCTCGAGGTGCAAAAGCACATCTCGGGCGCGCTGACAAAGCTGTACCCCGATTGTCAGTTCATGGGCGAGGAAGGGCAGCACCTGTCGCTCGACCTCGATCGCCCCACCTGGATCCTCGACCCCATCGACGGCACCACCAACCTGATCCATCATCACCCGCAATGCGCCGTGGCGCTGGCGCTGATGGTCCGCCGCGAGATCGCGCTGGGCATCATATACAGCCCCTTTACCGACCAGCTGTTCACCGCCGAGCGCGGCAAGGGTGCGTTTCTGAACAACCGGCCGATCCGCGTTTCGCAGATCCGGTCGCTCTCCGGCAGCCTGGTCTCGGTGGGCACCACGCCCTACCACAAGCAGTACGCGCGCTCCGACTTCGCCGTCATGGCCGACATATTTCAGCGCTGTCAGGACATCCGCCGCGGCGGCTCGGCCGCGCTCGACATCGCCTCGGTCGCGATGGGCATCGCCGATTGCTTCTACGAGCGCATCCTTATGCCCTGGGACTACGCCGCCGCCAAGGTGCTGCTCGAAGAAGCCGCGGCAAGATGACCGATTGCCAGGGCGATCCGCTCCCCCTCGGCCTGCCCAGTTCATGCCTGGCCTCGAATGGGCTGGTGCATGAGGAGATGCTGGGTTTTACGGAGCGGATATGCGCGCTTCCCGCTTGACAGCCTCGCCCGCGGGTGGGATAATATCTCATTGTGGGGAGGGATGTCGATGGACGCCAAGGATGCGATCATCTTTCAGCAGCTCGACGTGATCCGGCAGATGACCGAGCGCAATTTGCGGCGCGTGGGGGACGATTTTTGGGGCGCGCCCCGGTCGCCGGTTGATGATGCCGCGCCGCCTTCGGGCGGCGCGCGCGATGTGTCCGATGGGCCGGGCCCGGGATCGGCGCCGCAACAGGCAGCCGCCGGCACGGCGGACGCGGGCGAAAAGACTGCGCCCCCGCCCGAGGACATTGAGGATCTCAAGCAAGAGCTCGACGGCTACATCGGCCTGGCCCGCGTCAAGCGCGAGGTCAGCGACCTGATTAATTTGATGTCGGTGTACAAGCTGCGCAAGGCCCACGAGCTGCCCACGGTGGATATGTCGCTGCACATGGTGTTCTCGGGCAATCCGGGTACCGGCAAGACGATGATTGCGCGGCTGATGGCGCGCGTGTACCGCAGCCTCGGCTTCCTTGAAAAGGGGCAGCTCGTTGAGGTTGACCGGTCGGGGCTGGTGGCGGGTTACGTCGGCCAGACCGCGATCAAGACCGGCGAGGTGGTGGACAAGGCGATGAACGGCGTGCTGTTCATCGACGAGGCCTACGCGCTGACGCAGCGCCGCGGCGAGAACGACTTCGGCCAGGAGGCGGTGGACACGCTGCTCAAGGCGATGGAGGACCACCGCGATGAGTTGATCGTGATCGCAGCCGGCTACGACGAGCTGATGCAGGGCTTCATCCGCTCCAACCCCGGGCTCACCTCGCGCTTCAACCGCTTCATCCACTTTGAGGACTACACCGTGGATGAGATGGCGCAAATCTTTGAGATGCAATGCAAAAAGGGCTGCTACACGCTGGACGACGAGGCCAAGGCGGCGGTGCGCGCATACATCGAAGCCGAAAGCGCCGACTCGGGAAATTTCGGCAACGCGCGCGGCGTGCGGAATCTCTTTGAAAAGGTGCTGGTCAACCAGGCCAACCGGTTATCGGCGCTTTCTTCGGTCGACCGTGAACAGCTGATGGCGCTCACAGCAGATGACGTTCGGGCCGCGCGCGACGCGGACGCGCCGAACCCGGAGGACGACATGTCTGAGGGCATGCAGGCGCTCAAGGCGCAGTTGGACGCGCTCGATAAAAAGTCTTGAGATTACCAAGGAGTCAAATGATGAACAGAATAGGATTTGACAACGCGAAATACCTCGAAATGCAGTCCGCGCGCATTCGCGAGCGCATCGACCAATTCGGGGGCAAGCTGTACCTGGAATTCGGCGGCAAGCTGTTCGACGACCACCATGCCTCGCGCGTGCTGCCCGGCTTCGAGCCCGACAGCAAGGTGAACATGTTGAAGCAGCTCAGCGATCAGGCCGAGATCGTGATCGTAATCAACGCGGCCGATATCGAGAAGAACAAGGTGCGCGGCGACCTCGGCATCACCTACGACCTGGACGTGCTGCGCCTGATCGACGCGTTCCGCGACGAGGACCTGTATGTGGGCAGCGTGGTGATGACCCGCTACGCCGGCCAGCCGTCGGCCGAGCAATTCCAGCATCGGCTGGAAGCGCTGGGCGTCAAGGTGTACCGCCACTATTCGATCGCAGGCTATCCCTCCGACATCGAGCGCATCGTGTCGGACGAGGGCTATGGCCGCAACGAGTACATCGAAACCAGCCGCTCGCTGGTGGTGGTGACCGCGCCCGGCCCCGGCAGTGGCAAGATGGCCACCTGCTTAAGTCAGCTCTACCACGAGCACAAGCGCGGCGTGCAGGCGGGTTATGCCAAGTTTGAAACCTTCCCGATCTGGAATCTCAAACTGCGCCATCCGGTCAACATCGCCTACGAGGCGGCCACCGCCGACCTCAGCGACGTCAACATGCTCGACCCGTTCCACCTGGAGGCCTACGGCATCAAGACGGTCAACTATAACCGCGACGTCGAGATCTTCCCGGTGGTCAACGCGATGTTCACGCGCATCTGGGGCGAATCGCCCTACAAATCGCCCACCGACATGGGCGTCAACATGGTGGGCTACTGCATCGTGGACGACGAGGCGGTGTCAGACGCCGCCAACCAGGAGATCATCCGGCGCTACTACGCCGCGCAGTGCGCGCGCCGCCAGGGCAACGGCCCCGCCGAGGTGGTCGACAAATTAAGGCTGATTATGCACCAGGCGGGCCTGAGCGAAAACGACCGGCCGGTGGTCGCCGCGGCGCTCGAAAAGGAACGGGCGTTAGGCGGCGAGCCCGCGACCGCGATTGAACTGCCCGACGGCACCATTTTGACCGGCAAGACCTCGCTGCTCATGGGCTCGACCTCGGCCGCGCTGCTCGACGCGCTCAAGTACCTGGCCGGGATTGAGGATGGATTGCACCTGATCTCCCCCGAGGTGATCGAACCGATCCAGGACCTCAAGGTCAACCACCTGGGCAACCATAACCCCCGGCTGCACACCGACGAAATCCTGATCGCGCTGTCGATCTGCGCGGTCAACGACGAGACCGCCGAACGCGCGATGCGCGCGATGGACGGTCTCAAGGGCTGCGAGGCCCACGCCTCGGTGATCCTGTCGTCGGTCGACGAGCGCGTGCTGCGCAACCTCAAGATCAATTTGACCTGCGAGCCGAAGTATCAGACGCAGAAGCTATATCACAAGTAAGGACTGCGCGTAAAGGGTGCCCCCCATTCCCCTCCTTGGCGGGGTGCCCGCAGGCGGGGTGGTGAACCCGTTACTCGTACCGCAAAATCCGGAGCCATGTGACCGTTTTCTCAGGTCATACGCTCCGGCTTTTCTTCTGCCATGAGGGGAATGGGCCGGGCCTGCCGCTGCGGGCATTATCCGCCGCTACTCCAGTTTCTCCAAGTCGATCTTTGAATCCTTCCGCGCCTTTCTGTAGATCACGAAGCGCGCGCCGATGACCTGGACGGGCTCGGCGTGTACGCGCTCGCACAGGGCGGCGCAGGCTTCGCGGGCGTCCATGGGCGCGCCGCGCTGAACGGAGACCTTGATAAGCTCGCGCGCCTCGAGCGCGTCCCACGCCTGCTTTGCGAGGTTGTCGGTGATGCCGTCCTTGCCGATGTAGAGCACGGTGTCGATGGGGTTGGCCATGGCGCGCAGCGCCGCGCGTTGCTTGGTGGTCATATGTATGCCTCCATCAATTCGCCGGGGTACTCCCCCGGGAGGTTTGGAGGGCCGCGGCCCTCCATGTTCAATCATAGGTGCTGGCTCTGCCAGTGCCTGTGGATTCCGACAAAGGGCGCGCTTGCCCTCACTCAATTCGCAATGGTCGCCCCACGCCATTCGGCGTGGATGCTCGCTTGCTCATTGGGCTGGCGCCCTCCCTTCCTCGCCCACCGGGCGCGGTCGGGTGCGCCCCGACTCGGAATCAATTCTGCCAGCCGGATTGCACCCGGAAAATCCTGCAGGATTTTCAGCAATCCGGTTCCCGTTCCCCAACTCACGCGCATATGACCGCAGTCAGATGCGCGTGACTCAATCTACGAAATCAAATTCCATTTCGCCGATCGCCACGGTGCTGCCCTCGCCCGCGCCGGCCTCGCGCAGCGCGTCGATCACGCCCCAGCGCCTGAGGCAGCGGTGGAAGTAGTTGAGCGACTGCTCGTCTCCAAAGTTGACCGAGGCGACCAGGTAGTCGATCGACGCGCCGGACAGGCGGTAGATGTCGCCGTCCTTTTCTACGGTGAACGGCGTCTCGGGCAGTTCCTCGAGCAGTTCCTCCTCGTAGAACGGCTCGGCGGGCGGGAGCGCCTTGAGTCGCTCGACGATGGCGCGCAGCAGCGGCGCGAAGCCCTGACGCGTGGCCGCCGACACGGCAAACACCGGGATGCCCGTGCCGGCAAGCTTCTCGCGCAGGCGCGCAAGATGCCCTTCGGCGTCCGGCAGGTCGGTCTTGTTGGCGGCGACCAGCATGGGCCGCTCGGCCAGGTCGCCGTATTGTGTAAGCTCCTGCTGGATGGCGTCGAAGTCCTCGAGCGGGTCGCGGCCCTCGCTGCCCGCGATGTCGAGCACGTGCACGAGCAGGCGCGTGCGCTCGATGTGACGCAGGAACGCGTGCCCCAGCCCCACGCCCTGACTCGCACCCTCCACCAGACCGGGGATGTCGGCCATGACGAAGCTGTCCTCATCCTGACGGACGATGCCGAGGTTGGGCTTAAGCGTCGTAAAGTGGTAGTTGGCGATCTTGGGCCGCGCCGCGGTGACCGTCGACAGGATCGTCGATTTGCCCACGTTCGGGAAGCCCACCAGGCCCACGTCGGCGATCGACTTGAGCTCGAGTGTCAGACTGCGCGGCTCGGTCACCTCGCCGGGCTTGGCGAAGGCGGGCGCCTGGCGCGTCGGGGTGGCGAAGCGGGCGTTGCCCCAGCCGCCGTTGCCGCCGCGCAGCAGCACGCGGTCCTCGCCGTTCTCATGCATATCGAGCAGCACCTTGCCGCTTAATTCGTCCTTGACCACGGTGCCCACCGGCACCTCGATCACCACGTCCGCGCCCGACCTGCCCTTGCAGCGCCCGGCTGCGCCGTTCGCGCCGGGTTCGGCCGTGAACTTGGCTCTAAACCGGAAGTCCATCAGCGTATTCATGCGCTCGCTGGCGACGAAGCGCACGTCGCCGCCGCGCCCGCCGTCGCCGCCGTCCGGCCCGCCGGCCTGCACGTATTTCTCGCGGTGGAACGACACGCAGCCGTCGCCGCCGTCGCCCGCCTTGCAGCTGATCTTCACCACATCCACAAAAAGCGCCATAGGGGTCTCCTTACATTGATTCAATCACTCGTTAGTGTTCTCGAGCGCGGCATAGTGCATGCACACGCCGGTCAGCGGGCAGCGCTCGCAGGCTGGGGAACGCGCCGCGCAGCAGCGGCGGCCGTGCCAAATCAGCAGGTGATGCGCGTGCGACCAGCGCGCGCGCGGGAGCACTTCCTTGAGCGCCCGTTCGGTCTTTTCGGGGGTGGATTCGCTGACCAGCCCGATCCGGTTGGCCACGCGGAATACGTGGGTGTCAACCGGGATCTGGTCGTCGCCGAACGCGGCCAGCAGCACCACGCCCGCCGTCTTCTGACCCACACCTGGCAGCTTCATCAGCTGCTCGCGCGTCGCGGGTACCTGTCCGTCATATTCCTCGACCAGCACGCGGCAGGCGGCCGCGATGTTCTTGGCCTTCGTGCGGTACAGCCCGCAGGCCTTAATCAGCGGCTCAAGCTGCTCGGGCGAGAGCTTCGCCATGGCATGCGCATCCGGATAGTCCCTAAACAGCGGCCCGGTCACCATGTTGACGCGCTTGTCGGTGCACTGCGCCGACAAGATGGTGGCGATCAGCGTCTCGAAGGGATTGGAGAAATGAAGCTCGGCGCGCGCCTCGGGATACAGCGCTTCCAGCACGTCCAGCACAAACCCAACGTCCATCGCCCAACCCCCCATACTTTTGTATAGAATGCCCAAGTTTTATTATACCAGCGCCCCGCGCCTCTGCCAACGCCCGGCGTGTTATTTTTGCTGGGAGCCGTCGGCCGACCGTCGGCCGACGGTCGGCTAACAGCGCGCCAGCACGCTCAGGCGGGGTCTCCCGCCGCCTCTCCGATCCACTTGGTAGAGCCCGATCAAATTGCCGGGGCGGGTGCGGGCGAATATCTGCTGAACCTGCGCCGCGTCCTCAATGTTGAAGCGCACCGACAGGCCGCAGCCCACCGCCACGTCGCGGGGCGTGGATATGATGTCGGCGCGCAGCCCGGCCCGACGCAGCGCGCCCTCAAAGATCATGACCTGCTGGCGCGACCGGAACGCCGCGATGCCAAATACTTCGTCCATGGCTGGCCTTCCCTTCCTCTGGGTATTGCGCGGCGCATACCCGAAAGCGCGCGCCCGTATATTGTACGGCGCAGGCCCTATGCGGGTGAGAGTTCCGGCCGAGGAGGGAAGTACGATGGACATCTATCTCGACAACGCGGCGACCAGCCACCCCAAGCCCCAGGCGGTACTCATGGCGGTTACGCGGGCGATGACCGAGCTCAACGCCAACCCCGGGCGCTCGGGCCATGCCCGCGCGCTGCGCGGCGCCGGGGTCCTGGTCGACTGTCGGGAGGCATTGGCAAAGCTGATCGGGGCGGGCGATCCCACCGACGTGGCGTTCGCGTTCAACTGCACCGACGCGCTCAACCTTGCGATCAAGGGCAGCCTCTCGCACGGCGACCATGTGGTGACCACCGTGCTCGAGCACAACTCGGTGCTGCGGCCGCTGATGACCTTACAGGATCAGGGTATCGTCGAAGTAACATTGGTTGCGCCCGATCCCGACGGATTCGTATCGCCCGAGGCCATCGCTGCCGAGATCAGGGGTAACACGCGCCTCGCGGTAATCAGCCATGCCAGCAATGTCATCGGCGCCGTTCAACCGGTGGCGGCGATCGGGCAGCTGCTGCGCAGGCACGGCATCAACTACCTGATCGACGGCGCACAGGCGCTGGGCATCCAGCCGGTGGACGTCGAGGCGCTCGGCTGCGACCTGTACGCGTTTCCGGGGCACAAGGGGCTGCTCGGCCCGCAGGGCACGGGCGGACTGTTTATCCGCAAGGGACTGGCGCTTACCACGCTGCGCGAAGGCGGCACCGGATCGAGCTCGGATTCGATGCGCCAGCCGGGCGAACGGCCGGAGCGCTACGAGAGCGGCACGGTCAATCTGCACGGGATTGCGGGGCTTCATGCGGGTGCGCGATACGTGCTGGACAACTCTCTCACGCTGCGCGCGCACGAACGGGCGCTGACCGACCAGTTGATGCGCGGCCTTCGGGCCATCGAGGGGGTGACGGTGTACGGCAGTCCCGATCCACGCAACCGGGTGGGCGTGGTGAGCTTCAACATCTCGGACCTGTCCTCCGGCGCGGTGGCCGACGCGCTGGACGCCCTGGGTTTTGCGGTACGCGGCGGGCTGCACTGCGCACCCGGGACGCATGGGTGGCTAAACACGCTCACGCGCGGCGCGGTGCGCGCCAGCGTCGGCCATGCCAACACCGCGAAGGAAATCGATCAATTCCTCGAATCGGTCACAACCATCGCACGCAGGGGATTGTAGCATACATGTAGCATACACGCAGCACGACCGGGCGTGCCGCCGCGCATTCTCCATGCGCTTGGCGGCACGTCCGATTTTGCCGATGCGGTCAAGCGATGCGCAGCCCGGTTTCATCCGCCGACCGGGCGCGGTCGGACGACAAGCGCCGCCCTCCCCCGAGAAAGTGACCGCGCTCGCCGGATGATTGACGAGATGAAGTGGCGCGAAGCGCGATACGACAAGTGGTCTGACAACCGCGGGCGTTGCCAGACCACTGATTTTGCAAAATGCGAATCGACCTATTTTACCACCGGATACCCGGCGCCCAGCCAGCCGGAGCCGCTTTCCTTGCCCATGCCGCCGCTCAGGTTGTAGGAATCGTAGCCCAGCAGGCGCAGGATGGCCGAGGTCTGCGAGGCGGTCTGGCCCGAGTAGCAGTAGACGATGATCTTCTTGTCCTTGGGCAGCTGGTCGAAGTTCTTCTCCATGCCCGCGCCGAACGGGTTGTTCGCAGCGCCCTCGATGTGGCCTTCGGCGTAGTCGGCCGCCTGGCGCACCGAGTAGATGCAGTAGTCGTCGAGCTCGGCGTCCATGACCTCCTTAAGGCTTTCGGGGGAGAAGTTGTTGTTGGCGAACGCGGTGCCGGCCTTCGAGGTCACGTCCTCAAAATACTTGGTGACCGCGGCCTGAACGTCCGGATCGACGTCGTAGCGCTCGCCTGGCAACACCGCCTCCTCGGTGGTCACGTACTTCTCATAGCCTTCGACGGCCTTGATGCCGTTGTTGAAGCCGCTCTGGATATTGGTGGCGAACTTGCCGGCCACGTTTAAAAGCGCCGTGGTCTGCGACGAGGTCTGGCCGGTGTAGCAGTAGATGTACAGCGGGATGTCGTCCGGGATCTCACTCAGGCGCTCGGCGATCGTCATGCCGTAGGGCACGTTGACCGCGCCCTTGAGATGCCCCTCGGCGTAGGCGTCGCTTTGGCGAACGTCGAGGATCAGCATCTCCTCGCCCGCGTCGATCTTGGCGAACAGGTCGGGCACCTTAATCATGTAGCGCGCGCCGTCGAAGTCGGCGAAGTAGGCCATGGCCCGCTCCGCAACCACCGGGGCCGCCTCGGCCAGCACGGGGGCGGCGAGGGCGAACAGCATCGTCAGGCACAGGGCGAGGGACAGGGTTTTTTTCATGTCGGGTTCCTCCTCTATTGTCGTTTGTTGCTAAAAGTTACACGTCAAGACGCGTCCTTCTTGCCGGGGGCGACCGCGCCCTCGGGCCGGTCGATCGGGTTGTTCGGGTTTTGCGACCACTCGAGGTAGGCGCCGTCGTAGATGCGCAAATTGCGGTAGCCGGCGTCGTACAGCCTGAGGAACACCGGCGCGGCGCGCATCGAGGTCTGGCAGTAGACGATCACGTCGTTCTCAGGGCGAATGCCGGCGTTCAGGTAGTTGATGCGCGTGGTCTCGGTGGTCTTGAAGGCGCCGTCCTTTGCGAAGTTGTCGGCGAAGTCCCAGACGACCGACGAGGGCACCTTGCCGCTTTCCAGGTATTCGGCCTGGGTGCGCACATCGAGCAGCACGGTGCTCTTTTGCGGCTCGTTCACCTGGCCCTGCACGTCCTGCATCGTGGCCAGCCAGCGCTCGTCCTTGTCTTGGGCGACGTATTCCACCGTCTTGGGCTCGGGTACGCGATCGGTCAGCGCGATGCCGGCTGATTTGATGGCCTCTATGCCGCCGTCGACTACCCGCACGTTTTGGTTGCCGTACATCAGCATCGTCCAGAACAGCCGCGCGGCGTTCATCTTGTTGGCGTCGTAGGCCACCACCACGGTGTCGCCCGCGATGCCGTTCGCGCCGAGCAGCTTTTGCAGCTTGTTCTTGGAGGTCAGCATGTTCTTGACGGGCACATTGATGACGATGTCCTCCTGGGCGATGTGCACCGCGCCCTCGACGTGGCCCGCCGCGTAGCCTTCGGCGTCCTGCATGTCCACGATCACCACGCCGTCCGCACCGATGTACTTGGTCAGGGCCGACGCCGGGATAATCACCTGATCGCTCTCTTCGTACTTGGAGGCGTTGCAGCCGGCCAGCGCACAGGCGACGGCCGCCAGCAGCACAAGCGCCGCGGCCCGCTTCCACCCTCTGTTTGACGTCATTGCTTTCATCACTCCTTTACCTATTATACTGGATGCGCGTTTGTTAATGTAATAACGTTGTCTTATGCACCATACCGCTTTTTAATGCCGCGCGCGGCGATGCGGGCGGGCGTGGTATAATGAAAATGGAAGGGGGGCGTTTCCATGCGTGAGCAAAAGCGGGCGCGGGCGTGGCTGACCTTAATGCTGGCCGCGTTCTTCGCGCTCAATCTGCCGTCCCTGACGCGCTTCCCGCTCGTCCACTCCGACGAGGCCTGGCTTGCCGGTCTGACGCGGCACATGATGGCGAAGGGATCGTTTGGCGTAACCGAGCCGTTCTTCGACCTCAAGCCGCGCTACCCCCACGCGATCAAGCTGCTGTTCCACCTGATGCAAATGCCGTTTTTGTCGGCGTTTGGCCATGGCGCATGGTCGGTGCGGCTGCTGTCGCTGCTGGGCGGCGTGCTGGCGCTGGTTGTGTTTTTTCGCTGCTGCCTGCGCATGGCTCCGTTCCCGCTGGCGCTCGGCTCGACGGCGTTGTGCGCGCTCAGCGGACAATTCCTGTTCGCGGCGCGCACCGCCCGGCAGGAGATCCTGCTGCTGTGCGCGCTGCTGACGCTGACGCTCGTGCTGCTCGAGGGAAAAGGCGCGGTCGGCGCGCGACGCGCGGCTGTGCTCGGCGCGCTGACCGGCCTCGCGGCGGGCCTGCACCCCAACAGCCTGTTGTTGGCGCTGGGCGTGGGGCTGGCGTTTATCGGACTGATGCTCGCCGGACGGCGGGGCCTTTTAAAGCCGCTGGTAATCTACATCACGGTGACCGGCGCGATTGCGCTGTGCTTTGTGGCGCTGAGCTTCGCGTTCGACCGCCAGTTCCCCGCGCACTATCGGATGTACGGCGAGGCCGAGTTCGGGTTGAGCGCGCCTTTTTGGGAGAAAGCGCGCGAGTTCCCCCTGTACCTTGAAAAGCTATGGCACGGCGTCAGCGGCACCTACCTGCTGCCGAGCCTCAAGGCGCAGCTGATCCTGATCCCGCCGCTGCTGATCTGGGCGGCGGTTCGGGCGATCAGGACCCGCGCGGCCGAGCTTATCATCCTGCTCGGCATGATCGGCGGGGCAGTATCGGGCACCATCATAATCGGCCGGTACAACCAGTTGAGCGCCTCGCTGTGGATGCTGCCGTGCCTGCTGCTGATTCCATGGTTGATGAAAGACTTACCGCTGCGCAGATGGGCTTTGATCCTGTTGGCGGGCGCGTTCGCCCTCTCCTCCGCCTGCTCGATCGCGCCGATGCTTACCTGGCGGTACGAGGACTATCTGCGTCAGGCGGCGGCGTTCGTGCAGCCGGGCGAAAAGGCGCTTGCCAACCTGAGCCTGGGGTTCCATTTCGACGACGGCGCGCTGCTCGACCTGCGCAACCTCAGCTTCCTCAAGGAGCATGACCTGTCGTTCGCCGATTACGTGCGCACGCGCGGCGTCCGGGTGATCCTCTGGCCCGAGGAGATGGACTTCATCTACAGCCGTCGGCCCGCCTGGAACATGATCTACGGCAATCCGCGCTACACCCCGGAAGCGGAGGCCTTCTTCGCCGAGCATTGCACGCTGCTTGGGACGTTCGAAAACGGCGGCTACGCCGTGCGCATCGCGCAGGAAGTCGGCAAGCCCTACCGCGTCAGGGTATATCGCGTGAAAGACTGATCCGTTCGGCCAGCACGCGCTTAAGTCCCGGCTCGCCGCACTCGTACAGCCGCTCGATGCCGCGGCGTTCGGGCGTCATCAGCGCGACGCGCGGTGCGAGCCCGAGCGCCTCCTCGATGTCGTGGGTGACGAACACCGCCGCCGCGCCGGAAGCGCGCAGCAAGGCGCGCAGCGCGTCCCTCGCCTGCGCGCGGGAATGCACGTCGAGGCTGGAAAACGGCTCGTCGAGCAGCAGCGCCTTGGGCGCGATCGCCATGGCGCGGGCCAGCGCGCCGCGCTGCTTCATGCCGCCGGACAGCCGGCTCGGGTACTTGTCGCCGGCGTCGCCCAGACCCATCTCATGGAGGCAACGCGCGGCGCGCGCTCGGGCCGCCCCGCGCGCAAGCTCCGGCCGGGTCCTTTTCAGCGCGTACAGGATGTTCTGCGTAAGCGTCAGCCAGGGAAACAGCTGGTCGAGGCCCTGAAACACCATCAGCCGATCCGCGTCGGGGCCGCTCACCGGCTGACCTTCGACCAGCACCGCCCCGCTGTCGGGCGCGAGCAGCCCGGAAAGCAGCTTGAGCAGCGTGGTCTTGCCGCAGCCCGACCGGCCCAGCACCGCCAGCACCTCGCCGCCCTTAACCGACAGGCTGACCTCGCGAAGCACCGCCTGGTCGCCGTAGGCCTTGCATAGCCGCTGCGCCCTCAACTCCACGATTGCTCTTCCTCCCACTTGCGCAGCGTGCGCGCTTCCAGCCGTTCAAACAGCAGCCCCTCCACCGCCATGCCCACCGCGGCCACCGCGATGATGCCGGCGAACAGAGCGGCCGTGTTCATCATGGCGCGGTGCTTGAAGATGAACCACCCCAGCCCTCCGTGCGGGCCGATCGCACCGAACACCATCTCGGCGCTGATCAGCGCGCGCCAGGCGCGCGCCCAGCTGATGCGCAGCCCCGACAGCACCTGCGAAAGGGCGGCGGGCAGCAGGATCTCGAGCGCGATGCGCGCCGGGCTCATGGCATAGTTGCGGCCAATGTCCGCGTAGTTGGTCGGCGCGCCGCGCATGCCCGTGAGGATGCTCGCGTAGAGCGGCCACAGGCAGGCGTGCACGATTACGAAGGTCACCGCGCCCGCGCCGGTGCCGAACCAGATCACGATCAGCGGCATGATCGCCATGCCCGGCAGCGGGTGCATAAGGGCGGACAGCGCGTCGAACACCCGATCCAGGAACGGCGATTGCCGCGCGGCCACGGCCATGAAAAGCGACAGCGCAACACTGATGAACAGCCCCAGCCCGATCACGCCGAGCGACGTAAGCGTCTGCGCGGCCAGCGCGCCCTGCAAAAGGTCGCGCCAAAACGCCTGCGCCACCTGAGCGGGCGAGGGCAGCAGCATCGGCGGCAGCCCCGAAAACCGCGCCGCCGCCGCCCACAGCACGATGAGCGCCGCCGCGACCGTCAGCCGGCTGACCCAGCGCCTGCGATAGAACATCTGCTTGAAACTCACGGCGCCGCCTCCGCCTCGGGAAAGGCGTATTCGTCCCGGCCCGGCGCGCGGCCGATCAGCCCGAGCGCCGCCATCTCACGCGCCAGCGCGTCCACGCCATGAAGCGCCATGCCGTAGATCGTGCCCCCCTCGCTCATGTCGCGCAGCAGCATGTCGGGATCGACGCCGTAGACCGGGGCCAGCGCTTGCGCCGCGGCGGGCAAGTCGTCATTCAATATGCCGATGGCCTCGCCGAGACAGGCTCGAAAGGCGTCGTACACCGGACGCTTTTGCTCGTACAGATCATTCATCGCCACGCCGCAGATGAAGCTGAACGGCCCGCCCATCAGTTGTTCGCCGGTCAGAATCTTTCGCATGCCGGCGGCGACTTCCAAGCTCGAATAGGGCGGCGTCGCGATGTGCAGCGCCACCTCCCCTCCGGCCAACATGGCGCTCATGGCGTCGGGGTGGCTGAGTGTCGCCAACCTCGCGTCGAACGCCGCCGGGTCGCCCATTTCCGCGCGGGCGGCCATGCACAGCAGGATGTATTGGGTGCTGCCCGGCCCCAGCACGGCGATGCGGTCGGATGGCTTCAAGTCGCGCAGCGAACGCACGTAGTCGCGGCTCGTCACGAAGGCCACCTCGTTGGCCGATAGCGCGCCGAACGAGCGCCAGTCCATGCCGGCGTCCACCCCGATCAACATGGGCCCGATGCCCATGAAGCCGATGTCGATGTCCCCCGACAGCATCCCCTCGCGCATGGCGGCGGGGCCGCCCAGCTGCACCCACTCGACGCGCATGCCGGGCAGCGCCGCCTCCAGCAGGCCGCGCTGCTTCATGATCGTAAGCGGAGCGTAGGCGATGCCGAACTGCTCGGCCACCCGCAGCGTGCGCCCGTCATTGCGCCCGCAGCCTCCGAGTGTCAGCATCAACGCCATCAGGCAGAGTGCGCTCAATATCCTCTTAGTCATCTGGCATTGCTTCTCCGTCGTAGGTCCTGCGCAGGACCAGGTTTTTCCCGCGCGCATCGGTCACGCGCAACGTTCGGTACAGCCGCTCCACCCGCGTTGCCATGTCGCCCCGATCGGTCGCCAGCACGCAATGGCCAAAGCGGGCCAGCGCGTTTTCCATCGGCGGCGGCGCGCTGCCGCGCGCGTAGTTGTAGCCGGCCAGCAGCACGCCGGGCAGCGCGGTCAGCTCGGCCAGCGGCGTCATATCCGCGATCGCCGCGCCCGGCTGCAAGAACAGCATCTGCACCGACACCTGCCGGCCTGCGCGCGCGGTCGGGCTTTCGAGCGCCGAAAGGTCGGGCTCGCGCCCGAGCGCCAGGCCGAGCGCCGCGCCCAGAATATCGAAGCCGGTCGCATAGGGGATGAACGCGTCCTCAAAGGCTCCGCCGATCCGGCAGGCCGCTTCGTTGACGACAATGCCCGCTTCGCCGATCAGCATCTGAATGTACAGCGGCCCGGCCATGACCCCAAGCGCGCGCGCCGTGCGCTCGGCGATTGCGTGGATCTCCGCCGCGCGGCGGGCGTGCACGCTCGGATAGCGATGCGCGGCGCACACGCCGATGTGCACCGGGTCATCCATCAGCTGCCGGTCGGTCAGCGTCAGCGGGTACACCTTGCCCCGCCACACAAAGCAGGACAGCGTCACCTCGTCCGACGGGTAAAAGCGCTCGACCAGCGCCTCGTCCCGCCGGGAAAAGGACAGGGTTTCGCTCAGGCGCGCGACCGCCTCCTGCGCGCCGCCTACCTTGAACACCCCGCGCTGGCCCTGGGCATCGAGCGGCTTGATGACCAAGGGCGGCGCGAGGTGATGAAGGCCCTCGGCCCTTTGTCCCGCGCGCAGGAAGGCGAAGGGCGCATGGGGCACGCCTGCGCGCACGAAGGCCCGCTTCATCGCGCGCTTATCGGTGGCGCGCAGCGCCGTCTCGACCGATATGGGACAGGGCAGCGTCAAGGCCTCGGCCACCTTGGCGGCGGTGTAGACCGGCTGGTCGGTACCCAGCGTGAACACGGCGTCCACCCGGTGTTTCCGCGCGGCCCGTATGCAGGCCGGGATGTCAAACGTACTCTCGCGCACGTGTACGTCGCACAGTTCGGCCGCGGGCGGGCGCTCGTAGTAGTCGACCAGCACCACCCGATGCCCCTCGTCCTTCGCACGGCGCGCGGCGCTTTGTTGGGCGTTCGCCCCGCCCAGCAGCATTATGGTTGCCATAGCCCGCCCCTTTCCCGGCGCGCCCTGCCGCCGAACATCCGCCCAATTTCCGTGTAATGCGTAAACAGATCGAGGTACAGCCGGGCCAGCTTGCCCGGCGTATAGGATGTCGCACACGCCGGCCCCTGCTCATACAAAAAGCTGTCGGTTCGGGGCCGCAGCCGGAACGCGGCCGCCGACAGGTAGATGAAGCCGTCGGGTTCGGGCGTCAGGCGGGCGGCCAGCGACCCGGTCATCGCCCGGTAGGCCCCGACCCGTACGCCGCGAGGCTTATTCGTGCAAAGCGCGAACAGCGCGTCGCGCAGCAGCGCGCCCCCTTTCCGCCACCAGGGACCCGCGCGCCGGACGGACACGGCGTAGCACAGCTCGGCCCCCGCATTCAGCCGCGCGAGCAGCTCGTCGATCAGGGCCACCGGGTGCGCTCCGTCGTCGTCCATCGTAATGATCGCGTCGCAGCCGGCGAGCGCGCGCAGGCCCTCATACAGCGCCCGTTGCTGACCCACATTGCGCTCCATGAGCAGCGCGGTCACGCTGTCATGCCGCTCGGCCAGCCGAAGCACCGCCGAGCGGCCGCCGCCGGCGTCGTCCACGAGCGCGATGCGCATGTCGAGACCCCGCGCCCCGGCGAACCCAAGCAGCCCGTCCACGATGCCCCCGATCGCATCCCGCCCCCCGAACACCGGGATCGCGACGCCCACAGTCATGCGCGCACCGCCTCGAGCAGCCGCTCGGCAACGCCATACGCCTGATCCTCGCTCATGCGCTCGTGGATGGGCAGGCGCAAAAGCGTCTCATAGGCGCGTCGGCTCTCGGGCAGGTCGTCCGGCCGGTAGCCCAGCGCCGCGCCCATCGGCGAGAGGTGCAGCGGCACGTAGTGGGTCAGCGCCTCGATGCCCTGCGCGCCGAGCAGCGCCCGGACACGGTCGCGTTCTTCGCCGCTCCGGAAGCGCACGTAGTACATATGGCCGTTGACCGCGCGCCCCTCGGGCACCGCCATCGGCTGAATCAGCCCCCGCTCGGCGGCGGCGCGAAACGCCGCGTCATAGGCGCGGTGCACACGCAGCCGCTTTGCGATGGTCTCGTCCCTGCGAACCAGTTGGGGATAGAGTGCCGCCGCGCTCAGCTCGCTCATGCGCATGCTCTCCCCCAGCCCCTGCCAGGCGTAGCACAGGCAGTCGCCCCGCAGGAACGCCTCGCGGTTGGTGCCGTTGTCGCGGTACAGCGCCGCCGCCTCGGCGTCCTCAGGTCCGTAGACCAGCGCCCCGCCCTCGCCGCAGGCGAACACCTTGGTGGCGTGGAAGCTGTAACAGCCGAAGCGCCCGATCCCGCCCAGGTGCCGCCCGTTCAGCGTCGCGCCCACGGCCTGCGCCGCGTCCTCGATTAAAGTCAACCCATGCGCGCGGCACAATGCGCCCAGCCGCTCCATGTCGGCGGCCACCGCGGCGTAGTGCACCGCGATGACCGCGCGGGTCCGGGGCGTGATCCGCCGCTCGACATCGGGGACAGACAGGTTTTGTGTGGCCGGGTCGATATCGCACAGCACCGGCGTCGCGCCCGCGAGCAGCGCTGCGTTGCCCGCTGCGGGAAAGTTGTAGGAGGGCAATATAACCTCATCGCCCGGCCCCACGGGCGCGAGGCGGCAGGCCATGCCGAGCGCCGCCGTGCAGCTCGGGGTCGGCATCAGGTGCGCGACGCCCAGCGAGCCGGTGAACAGCCGCTCGAGCGCGGTCGTATAGTGCCCGCCGGAGAACAGCCCCCGAACGGCGGCGTCCTGCACGGCCTGAGCGACGTCCGCATCCGGTGCTCCGGGGTAGAAGATCATGCTTGTTCCGCCTTCCGGTGTGTGATACAATGCATTCAGTAAGGGGGAATGGCCGTGCGGCGCTTGGATTGCCTCGGAGACATGTGCCCGATCCCGCTGATGAAGCTGATGAAGCTCAAGCCCCGGCTCGACCGCGGCGAGAGCGTGCTGGTCGTGACCGACCACAGCTGCACACGCGAGTCGCTCTTGTCCTATTGCGGTGCGCACCGCTACCCCGTCCAAGTGGACGAGCCGGTCAACGGCGTGTGGGAGCTGCGCATCGGCGCGCAGGACTAGCAGATCGCATCCGGCACCGCGCGCTCGAAGAATTCCTTGATTTGAGACAGCTGGCCGTTGAAGTTGCCCGGACGGCGCTTGTAGATGATCGACACATCGTAGTGCAGCCGGAAATCCTCGGTATTCACGATGCGCAGCTGTTCGAGGTAGATTTCCTTCTTCACGGCCATGTAGGGCAAGAACGTCAGGCCGTTGCCGCTCATCACCATCGACTTGACCGATTCGGTCGAATCCATGTGGTAGGACACGTTGAAATCGGCGATGTCGTGCCCCATGCTCTTGAATTGGCCCGCGATCAGCCGGTAGGAGCTGAACTCCTCGTCGAGCAGCACCAGCGGATGGCGCTTGAGCGCCTTGATCGACAGCGTCTCGCGCGCGCAGTACGAATGCGCCGCCACCAGCACGATCTGGTCGGATAGCACGTTCTTGCAGATCAGCTCGCGCTCGTGCACCTCTCCCACGATGAGGCCGATGTCGGCCTGCTCCTCGATCACCTGCTGCACCACATTCTTCGACGGCATCGAGGACAGCGTGAACGCGTACTGGGGGAACTTCTCCTTGGCCTTGACCAGCACGCAGGGAATCGCGTAGTTGGCGGCCACGCGCGTGGCCGCGACGCGGCAGGTAGCGTTGTTGCTCTTCAGGTTGTTAAGCTCCTGCCGGAACTGCTCATAAATGTGCATCATCTGGGCGGCGTAGCGCTTGGTGATGTGTCCGGCGTCGGTCAGCTGGATCCCCCGGTTGCTGCGCTCAAACAGCTTGCAGCCCAGCACATCCTCGATCTTCTGCATTTGAAGGCTCAATGCGGGCTGGGAGATGTGGGACGCGCCGGCGACCTTTGAAATGCTCTTTTCCTGCGCAATCTTGAGAAACAAATCCAGGTGTTCAAGCTGCATGCGACGCGCGGCCTCCTCGGATGGCAGGTCGGGTTTTGTCAAATAATTAACGAACGCCATCAGAAAACATTATACCACGCGCGCGGCGCGCATTCAATCCCCGTTTGTAGGATTGTGATAAATATGTCTAATGCTGCACAAGCAACTCCAATGCTGGCGCGCGGTATGGATATGTTATAATCGAAAAGGTGAAGCTGTGCGGGCGATGCCCGCCGGGAGGTGTTGAAATGTCCGAACCTGCAACGGCTCCGCTCAGGGCGAGACCGACCAAGAAGAAGAAAAAGAACCAACTGCCGATTGGCCTGGGCGTATGGGCGCTGATGATCGCGGTGGGCGCGCTGCTCGCGGTGTTCAAGTCGGGGGAGCTTGCCATGTTCTGGGTGTTCGGCGGCTGTTTCGGCTTTGTGCTGCAAAAGTCGCGCTTCTGCTTTACGGCGTCGCTGCGCGACCCCTGCATCACCGGCAGCACCTCGGTCACCAGGGCGGTGCTGCTCGCGCTGGCAATCACCACGATCGGCTTCACGGCGATCAAGTACAGCGCGTTTGCTTCCGGCCGGTCGATTCCCGGCCAGAGCTATGTCATGCCGATCAGCCTGGCCACCGCGGTGGGCGGTATCCTGTTCGGCGTCGGCATGGTCATCGCGGGCGGCTGCGCTTCGGGCACGCTGATGCGCGTGGGCGAGGGCTTTGGCATGCAGATGCTCTCGCTCGTGTTCTTTGTGATCGGCTCGCTGTGGGGCGCCAGGGACATGGGTTGGTGGAACCTGAACGTGATCGCAGGCGCGCCCAAGGTGTTCCTGCCCGACGTGTTCGGCTGGTTCGGCGCGGTCGTGGTCCAACTCATGATCATCGCCTGCCTCTACATCGCGGCGGATCTGTGGGAGCGCAAGAAGATGGGCGCCTCGGGGGACGAATAACCCCCGCCAATCTATTGGAAGTCATTATAAGGAGGATACACACATGGCTGAATTTGAACTGGATTGCATGGGCGAGGCTTGCCCGGTGCCGCTCATGAAGACCGAAAAGAAGATGGCCTCGCTGGCCGTCGGCGACACCCTGGTGGTGCACATCGACCACAGCTGCGCGATGAAGAACGTGCCCGAGTGGGCGCGAAAGCAGGGCCACAACGTCGAAATCGAGGAAGTGGACGACGGCGAGTGGGACGTGGTCATCGAAAAGTGTTGATGGGGGTGCGACCGTGAACCTGTGGGAGAAGATCAGCAAGAACCGTTACTACGTCATGGTCTTCAAGAACCCCTTTACCTACGTCACCGGCGCGGTGCTGCTGTCGATCCTGCAGATCGCCCTGTTCGCCTATTCGGGCAATCCATGGGGCGTGTCGGGCACGTTCGCCAACTGGGGCGCATGGCTGTACCGGCTCTTCGGCGGCAATGTGGACAAGTGGTTCTACTTCTCATCCTCGGGCGCGCAGCAGACGCTGGACGCCGGGATACTGAACCATTCGGGCAGCCTGATGAATTTCGGCGTCATCGCGGGCGCGGGGCTGGCCACGCTCTTGGCCTCGCAGTTCAAGTTCAAGAAGATCAAGTCGATCCGGCAGGTGGTAGCCGCGGTGCTCGGTGGGCTGCTCATGGGCTACGGCGCGCGGTTGGCCGGCGGCTGCAACGTGGGCGCGCTGTTTTCCAGCATCTCCTCGCTGTCGCTGTCGGGCTGGGTGTTCGCCGCGTTTCTGCTGGTCGGGGCGTACATCGGCAGCAAGTTGCTGGCCAAGTTTTTTATGTAGAAGCAACTTGGTGGTCTGGCATACCAGACCACCAAGTTTTTGCGGTCGCAGGCGTCCCGGCTCGCGGCCTTGTATCAATCTGCGAAGAGAGGGCTCACCATGGCGAAAAAAGCGGAGTACTACGACGTGGTCATCATCGGCGGCGGCGCGGCCGGGCTGACTGCCGGCATCTACTGCGGGCGCGCCCGGCTTAAGACGCTAATCATCGAAAAGGCGCTGGTGGGGGGGCTCGCCACCTACACCAACGAGGTGGAGAACTACCCCGGCTTCCCCGAGGGCAGCACGGGACTGGGGTTGATGGAGCTGTTCCAGAAGCAGGCCAAAAAGTTCGGCGTCACGTTCAAGGGAACCGACGTGCGCGCCGTGCGGCTCGAGGGGGAGGACAAGGTGGTAGAGACCTTCCGCAACGAGTTTCACTGCAAAGCGGTAATCATCGCCTCGGGCGGCAAGCCCCGGCTGACCGGCGCGCCGGGCGAGGACAAGTACCTGTACGACAAGGGAATCTCGTTCTGCGCCACCTGCGACGCGGCGGCCAACACCGGCAAGACGGTGCTGGTGATCGGCAGCGGCGACGCGGCGATCGAGGAGGGCATGTTCCTGACCAGGTTCGCCGACAAGGTGATCGTGTCGGTGCTGCACGACGAGGGGATCATGGACTGCAACGAGATCGCCAAGGGCGAGGCGCTGAAGAACAAGAAGATGGAATTTCTGTGGAACACCACGGTGGCCCAGTTCCGGGGAGATGACGAGCACCTGCGCTCGGTGGCGCTCAAGAACTCAAAGACCGGGGAGATCATCGACGTGCCGGTCGACGCCTGCTTCATCTTCATCGGCTACCTGCCGAACACGGAGCTGTTCCGCGGGATGATCGACATGACGCGCGGCGGCTACGTGGTGACCAACGAGCGCATGGAGACGAGGATCCCCGGCGTGTTCTGCGCGGGCGACGTGCGCGACAAGTTCCTCAAGCAGGTGGCGACGGCGGTCGGCGACGGCGCGATCGCGGGCTACGCGGCGGAGAAGTACATCGCCGAGAGCGAGATGTTTGCCGGGCAGGTCATGGGGGAATCGCCGCGGGTGGCGTACGTATATAATGCGGCGAACGCCGGCGACCGCGAACTGCTGTGCGAGGTGGAGCGGTACGCGCAGGAGCATGAGGATATCGGGTTAATCAAGGTGGACGTGTATAAATCGAGCGGGATTGCGCAGCGGCTGGGCGTGACGGATACGCCATGCCTGGTGTACATCAAGGGGAATTCGGTGCGCGGCAATTTGGCGGGAGAGGCGATCCGCGCGGCGGGGATTGATGCATTGGTCGCGGGGTGAGTGACCGCGGCGTGGGACCTTCCCGCGTGAGCGCCGAAGGGAGTCCGGAGGGCGTTACCCTCCGGACTCCCTTCGGCGCTCACGCGGGAAGGTCGTTGCCGCCCGACCCCCGCGATTTTTCCTACCGCAGCGACAGCCGCTGCACCAGCTCGCCGGCGATCGCATCCAACCCCAGCTGCTTCTCCACCGCGCCCAGCTCGAAGGCGATCTTGGGCATGCCGTAGACCACGGAGCTCTTCTCGTCCTGCCCGATTGTGTAGGCTCCGCTCTTGCGCATGTTGAGCAGGCCCCTCGCGCCGTCGTGCCCCATGCCGGTGAGCAGCACGCCCACGGCGCGGTTGCCGCATTGCGCCGCCAACGAGTCAAACAGCACGTCCACCGACGGGCAGTGCCCGCTGACCTTCTCCCCTTCGCTCAATTCCAACTTCAGCCGGTCGCCCACCTTCCGCACGCGCATCTGCTTGTCGCCCGGTGCGATGAACGCATGCCCCGGCTCCACAAAGTCTCCGTGCTCGGCTTCCTTGACGGTGAGCTGCGTCTGCGTATCCACGCGCTGGGCAAACATCTTCGAAAATACCGGCGGGATGTGCTGCACCACGACGATGCCGGGGACGTTCGCGGGCAGCCCCTTCAATACGCGCAAGATGGCCTCGGTACCGCCGGTCGAGGCGCCGATGCCGATCACCTTTGACAGGTCGAACTGCGCCTGCGCCGCCTTGACCGGCGGTTGCACGCCGGGCTGCAGCCGCACCCGCACCTTGGACGCAACGACGATCTTGGCGGCCAGGTCATTGACCAGCGCCTCGATGCCCTTGGGCGACCGGTCGTCCGGCTTGGCCACGAACTCGACCGCACCCGCTCCGATCGCGTCGAATACCGCGTCCGACACGCTGCTGACCACGATCACCGGGATCGGATGCTGTTTGAGCAGCCGCCGCACGAACTCGATGCCGTTCATCCGCGGCATCTCAATGTCGCACGTGATGACGTCGGGGTTTGTCTCCATGATCTTGTCCCGGGCTTCGAACGGATTTGAGGCCTTGGCGACCACCTCGATGCGCGGGTCGGCCGACAGCCCCCGCGCCAGCGCCTCGCGGAACACGAGGGAGTCGTCCACGATTAGTATTCGGATTTTTCTCGCTGGTTGCATATTATCCCCCACTTTATCCAACGGTGAGAATCACAGCTTTCGATACACCGCCGGCATCACATATTTGTAGGACGATCTTGAGCGATCGACCGATTCCGAGTGCCCGATGAACAGGTAGCCGCCCGGCTCGGTGATCTCGTAAAATTTATCGATGATTTGGTTGCGCGTCGCGACGTCGAAGTAGATCATCACGTTCCGGCAGAAGATCACATGGAACTTGCGCTTGAACGGATACACCTTGTCGATCAGGTTGAACCGCCGGTAAATGATCTCCTTCTTCAGCCGGTCCTGCACCTCGAACTGGCCGTCGCTGCGGTGCTTGAAGTAGCGCTGCTTCCACTGCGCCGGCAGAGGCTGCACGCGGTCGGCGCTGTAGACGCCGCTGATGGCCTCCTTGAGCACCTTGTCGGACAGGTCGGTCGCCAGGATCTTGCAATCCCAACGCGCCTTCTCGAGCTCAAAGAACTCGTCCATCAGCATCGCCAGCGTATACGCCTCCTCGCCCGAAGAACAAGCCGCGCACCAGGTGCGCAGATCATGGTCGGTCACCGTCTGCTTCAAATAAGGCAGCACGGTGTCCTTGAAGTAGTTGAAGTGCGCGCTTTCGCGCATGAAGTAGGTGTGGTTGGTGGTGACGCGGTCGACCAGCGCGGCAACCAGCGCGCCGCTCTTATCGTTGACCAGGGTTTCGTAGTACTCGGTGAAGCTCTTTCGCCCCGACTGCGCGAGCATTCCCGCGAGCCGGCTGTTGAGCAGCGCCTGCTTGGACTCCTTGAGCGCGATGCCCGACACCGAATAGATCAGCTTCGCGAGTTTCCGGTACTCGGCTTGGGTCATCGCGGGCACGCCTTGGTTCAGGTGCGCGCTGTTTGACAGAGCCATCGTGTCCATGCTGCCATCTTCCTCTCTGGAAAGCGCGGGTTCGATTGATAAGCCCTGCAAGCCGGCTGCGCAGCGGCGCAACTTGCAGGGCTCACAAATGTCTGGGTTAGTATTTCCCGAACTCGCGGTCGCTCAGCGCCACCTTGCCCGACGCCTTGCCCGCTGCCGGGGCGGGCGGCTCATCAAACTCGTCTTCACCAAGTGAGATGCGATCCGGAAGCGGCGGGGGTGCGATGGGACCATCGCCGGAGGCGTCCAGGGCAATCGGGAGCGGGCGAGTGGGCGCCCTGCGCACAGGTGTTTCAAGGCCTTTGTCGCGGGGCTTCGCAGCGGCCGGTACGGCTGGCTTGGCCGATGCCATTGGCACGATCTTCGCGGCCGCCCTGGGCGGCGCGATCGGCTCTGCTTCCCTGGCCGGTGCGGCTGGCGTCTGCGCCGGGGTCGGCTTCATTGCCTCGGGCGACGCGTCCGCCCGCGCGCCTTGCATCAACTTGAACCTGCCTACCTGGCGGTTGAGCACGTCGGCCTGCGCGGTCAACTGCTGCGACGCGGCGGCGCTCTGCTGGGCGGTGGCCGAGTTCGACTGTACCACCTGCGAGACCTGCGTGAGCCCCATATTGATCTGGTCGATGCCGGTGGACTGCTCACTCGCGGCATTCGATATGCCGCTGACGAGTGTCGCCACCCGCGCGATCTCGGCGACGATCTGCGACAGCATGTCGGCGGTTTCGCGGGCCATCCGGGAGCCGCTGTCCACGCTGTCGGCGGAACTCTTGATGAGGTCGGCCGTCTCCTTGGCAGCGCTGGCCGACTTGGCGGCCAGGTTGCGCACCTCCTCCGCCACCACGGCAAAGCCCTTGCCGTGCTCGCCCGCGCGCGCCGCTTCGACCGCGGCGTTCAGCGCCAGGATATTGGTCTGGAACGCGATGTCGTCGATCACCTTGATGATCTTCTCGATGTCGCTCGAGGAGCGGTCGATGGTCTCCATCGCCGAGAGCAGGTCGTTCATCTTCTCGTTGCCGCGCTCGGCCATGCCGCGCGCCTTGGCGGCCAGGCTGTTGGCCTCGCCCGCGTTGGTGGTGCTCATCCGGGTCTGCGCGGCGATCTCCTCCACCGAGGCCGACAGTTGCTCAAGCGTGCTGGCCTGCTCGGTCGTGCCCTGCGCCAGGAGCTGTCCGGAATCGGAGATCTGGTTCGATCCGGAGAGCACCTCGCCCGAGGCCGTCTTAATGTTGGATAGCAGCTCGTTCATACCGTGGAAGAGCGCGTCAAATGCTACGGCCAACTGGCCGATTTCATTGCGCTGGCTGAGGAACGCCTCGGGCACGGGGTTCGAGAAGTCGCCGGATGCGTATTCCTGCGCAATCACAGCGCCCTTCTTCAGCGGTATGCTGACCGACCGCGCAATCAGGAATCCGGCTCCGGCGTTTGCGAGCGCCAGGACGGCCGTCGCGATCAGCAGCACCCACTGCATCCGATCCACCTGGGCGTACACCTCGTCGCGCGGCGCGGTCAGCGCCATGCTCCAGCCGGTGTCGGCGATCGGGGCAAACCCGGCGAATTTCTCCACACCGTTGTAGCTGTAGCGGTCCACGCCCTGCTCGCCCGCGGCCATGCGGCGCTCGATGGAGGCCAACTGCAAAAGCGCCGGGTTATTCTGGGCATCGGCGACGGTGTTGTCCTTTATGGTCACCAGCTCGCGGTTGGGATGGCCGATCACGGTGCCCTCCGCATCGATGACGTAGGCGTAGCCCGACTGTCCAAACGTGATGTCCGCGATGATGTCGCTGATCTCGTAGGCGTCTCTGACCCCAATCAGCACGCCGCGCGGTTCGTCCGCGACCATGACCGGCACCACGTAGTTCATGATCATCTCGTCGCCCTCGCCGGTGGCGATGGGCGATGAGACGTACCGTTCGCCCTTCATGCCGCGCACATACTCGGGGGACTTGAGGTCGTATTCGATTTTGCCCTTGCTGCTGTAGGCCTCGCCGCTCGGCTTCACAAACAGCAGATCCTGGTAGCCCTCGCTCTGCTTGACCTTGGTCAGCTGGGCAAAGAGGCGGCTCTCGCTCATATAGTTGCTGATGAACAGGTCGTTCATGGCAACCGCGCTCAGCTTATCGTAGTGGGATGACACCCGCTGGAGTATCAGATCGGCGCCCTGGCGGCTGATGGACGAGAGCGAATCGGCCGCCAGCGTGGAAACCGCCGACTGGGAGAACTGCATAGCCACGAAGAAGAACACAATGCAGATGACGATGCCGAGCGCGGATATCCACAAAAGCATCTGCGTGCGAATGCTCCTAAAGCCTGTTTTCTTCATATTCATTACCCCGCCTTGACTTCGCCAGCCACATCCGCCGCGTAGGTGACGGCCCTGTCGATCGACTCGGTCTCGTCACCGACCAACTTCTCAAAGTCGAGCAGCAGCTTGACCTCCTGCCCCACCTTGCCGATGTTCTTGACGTAGCGGTTGCTGGTGCCGTTGATCCGGGGCGGCGCGGCGATGTTCTCATCGGCGATGTAGATCACCTCGCTCACGCTGTCCACGATCAGCCCCACGCACAGCGGGTTCACCCGCGATACCACGATGCAGGTGCGTTCGTTGTACTCGAGCTCCTCCTTGCCGAAGCGCAGCCGCACGTCCATCACAGGGATGATCTCGCCGCGCAGGTTGATGATGCCCTTCACGTAGCTGTTGACCTCGGGCAGCGTCGCGATGGGCTGCATCTGGATGATGTCGGTGACATAGCTGATCTCCACGCCGTAGCACTCGCTGTCCAGGTTAAAGGTGAGATATTTCCCGTGCATGGTGTCTTCTACCGTCGGGGTGAACGCCGCAGTCGTCATCTCGCTCATGCGAATTGCCCTCCTTTTTTATAGCCCTTGATGTTCGTTTCAACCAGCCAGCCCGCGTCCAGGATCAGGCTGATGCTGCCGTCGCTGAGCAGCGTCAAGCCCGACAGGCAATGGGCAATCGGCGTCTTCTTGAGGTAGGTGGGCAGCGCCTTGACCACGATCTGCTGTCGGCCGAGCAACTTGTCGACGAACACGCAGCGCTTCTTGCCGTCCTGCTCCACCATCATGAGGATGCCCTGCGTCAGGTCGGTGACCTGCGTATGCAGCTTCCACTGCCGATGCAGGCGCATGACCGCGTAGCACTCACCGCGCACCATAATCATCTCGTTGCCCTCGATGTCGCGCAGGATGGATTCGGCGCGGGGCTTGAACGACTCGCTGATCGCCGAGATCGGCACCGTCATCCGCGTACCGCCGACCGACACGTTCATGCCGTCGAGGATGGCGATCGTGAGCGGGATTTTCAAAAGCACCTGCATCCCGACACCCGGATCGCTCTCGACCGAGACGGAACCTCCGATCGCCGCGATGTTGCTAAGCGCCACGTCCAAACCCACGCCGCGCCCGCTGAACTCGGTCACCGCCTCCTTGGTGGAGAAGCCCGGCGCAAAGACCATGTTGTAGATCTCGCGGTCGCTGTACTCCGATTCGGGCTTGGTCAGCAGGTCGTTCTCCCTGGCGCGCTTCATGATCTTGTCGCGGTCCAGTCCCTTGCCGTCGTCGCTGATCGTAATCAGCACGTTGCCGCCGGCGCTCTCGGCCTCGAGCGTCACCGTGCCCTGCCGGGGTTTCCCGGCCGCCTCGCGCTCGTCCGGGGTCTCGATGCCGTGGTCGATGCTGTTGCGTACCAGGTGGATCAGCGGATCGCCGATATGCTCGATGACGTTCTTGTCGACGCTGGTATCCTCGCCGATCAGCTGCAGCCGCACATCCTTGCCCAGCGCTCCGCTCATGTCGCGCACGATACGGTACATGCGGTGGAAGGTGGCCGACAGCGGTACCAGCCGCATCGACATCACCAACTCCTGCATCTCGCTGACGATCTTGCTCAGCTGCGCCGCCGCTTTGTGGAAGTTGGCCCCGCCCACCCCGGCGAGCTCCGGGTTCTCGGCCACCATCGTCTTGGCGATGACAAGCTCGCCCATCAGATCCATCATCAGGTCAAGCTTGTTGACGCTCACGCTGATGATGCTCTGCTGCTGGCGGTATTGGCTGTCGCGCACGCCCGCGCGCTTGGCTCCCTCGCCCCCGTCCGCCTCGGATGCGTCCTCAGCCTCGCCGGGTACGTCGTCCTCCCGCGCAAGGTCAAGCTCGCGCAGGAACACGGTCTGCATCAGCTTCTCGCGCACCTCGTGCTCAGGAAGCTCGGTCTCAAAGCGGATGGTGAAGCCGTGCTCGCGGATGGCCTGCGTGGTCTCGCCCAGCTCGAGAATGTTCTCCGGCTCATGGGCGATGACGGTCGCGTACTTGCCGATGTCGAGGACGCAGGAATAGGCCCGCATATCCTCCATCTCGCAGCCTTCCTCGAAGAAGATCAACGCCTTGTAACGACCGATGGCCCGTGCGGCCGGCTCGGGGACCGGCGCGCCTTCGCCCTTCATTTCGGCCATCAGCGCCTCAATGCGCTTGACCAGGTGCGCGCTGTCGTTTTGCCCGACCGGCGCGCCGGCGCGGATGTTGTCGAGCTGCACGCCCACGTAGTCGACGCAGGCGAGGATCAGGTCCGACACGACGTGGGTGTCGTAGCGGGCCGTGTGATTCTCGCGGATGTAGGAGAACAGATCCTCCATGTGATGCGCCAGCTTAGCCACTTCGGAAAAGGACATCATCGCGGACGAGCCCTTGATGGTGTGCATGATCCGAAAGACCTCGTTGACCTCGCTCTCGGAGAAGCGACCCTCTCGCTCCGCCGTGAGCACCGATTCCTCCAATTGCTGCACGTTCTGGGCGGTCTCAAAGAGGAATATCTCAAGCAGCGACTCGCCCTGATTGTTATCTGGAGCCATGCGGATTCCTCCTCAGTTTTTGGATGCCACCTTCAGCAGCGTCTGCGTGATGTGCTCCTCTTTATAGGGTTTTACGATGAACGACTTCGCGCCGCCCAGGATGGCCTCCTTGACCATGCTCTCCTGACCCATCGCCGAGATCATGACCACCTTGGCCTCCGGGTCGAACTCCCTGATCGCCTTGAGCGCCTCGATACCCGTCATGTCGGGCATGGTGATGTCCATCGTCACCACATCGGGCTTGAACTCCATGTAGCGTTCCACGCCCTCCTGACCGTTTTTCCCCTCGGCAACCACGACAAAACCGTGCTTCGAGAGCACATTCTTGATTGCAAGCCTCATGAACGCCGCGTCGTCAACCACCAAGACACTAATCAAACAAATCGCCTCCGCTGGTCATTTATCCATACCGATGATCGTTACACTCCACAGCGCGGGGTCGTTCAGCAGGTCGAGCGTTGCATCGCTCACCTCCACTTTGCCCGAGCGCTGGTGCAGCAGCTTCACCTTGGGGCGCATCGGACCTTCCAGGTTGCTCTCCACCACGATGGCGCGCCGGCCGTTGCTCAGTTGCACCTTGCTCCCGATCGGGTAGGGCACCACATTCCGGATGAAGGTGGACACCACCTGTGGGTCGAACAGGATGCCCGAGTTGCCCATGATGTGCTCCACCACGTCCGACGGTGTGAACGCCTTGTGGTACACGCGGTCGGACGTCATGGCGTCGTACACGTCGGCGAGCGCAATGATCTTGCCCACGAGTGGTTGCCTGTCGCCCGACAGCCCCAGCGGATAGCCCGACCCGTTGAAACGCTCGTGGTGGGTGAGCACCGCGACGACCGACTCGGTAGGCCCGCCCCACTGCTCACGCAGGAACGCGTAACCCATGGCGCTGTGCGCCTTCATCCGCTGGAATTCATCGACCGTCAGTGCGCCGGGCTTGAGCAGCAACTCCTTGGGGATGAATACCTTGCCGATGTCGTGCAGCAGTGCGCCCATGCCCAACCGGTACAGCGCGGCGCGGTTCATGCCCCAGCCCATCCCCAACAGCACCGACAGCGCCGCCACGCTGACCGAGTGGTAGTAGGTGTATTCGTCATGCGCCTTGATGTCGGACAGGTTTGTCAGCATCGAGCCGTTGGCCGAGATCTCGTCGATGATCTCGTCCAGATAGTGGCGCATTTCGGACAGGGAGTTCAACTGCCCCTCCAGATTGCCCGCCTCGATCTGCATGAACAAGGAGCGCACCGCGCCCGCCGTGCTGCGCTTCAAGTGCAAACTTATCAAGCCGACTTCATCGGGCATGTCGTCCATCTCATCGACGATGTAGGCGTCCTTGTGATCGAGGGTTTTAAGCTTTTCGACGAGGGAAGTATTCAGGGTTTCTCCGCTCGCGAGCAGCAGTTCATTGTGCTGACCGAGCAAATCCCTCGCCAACACCATACCCGGCTTGAGGTTCTGGGGCTGTACGCAAATCATACCGGCATCCGCTCAAATCCTTTGTAGTCGGTTGGTCTTCATTATTCTATATCGGCGGACGGGGCATCAGACTTTACCGAAAAAAGTCGATTGACGGAAATTTTAATGGAAAGTTGCTTTGTGCATTTTGCTGTGGTATCATATTGAAAAGATATGCCGTCCCATGTAGCCACATCCGTTGAAGGGAAGTCTGAACGATGAAGTCCAGTAAGCACCGTTTCCCGCCGCAGAAAACCCCGCCAAAGAACCCCTGGAAGGCCCTGCCTCAGACTCCCGCGAAGCCGCAGAGCGTTACCTTCATCAAGAGCCCGATCAAGCTGACGATCTCGCTTTTGGTGTCCAACCGCATCGACACCATACGCAAGTGCCTGGATTCGATCAAACCCCTGCTGACCCAACTGCCCAGCGAGTTGATCGTCGTGGACACCGTGGGCGAAGAAAACTCCGACGGTTCGCTGGCCGTCGCCAGGGAATACACCGACAAAATCGTGCGCTTCCACTGGTGCGACGACTTCGCCGCCGCGCGCAACGCGGGGTTGAAGCTGGCGCAGGGCGAGTGGTTTATGTTTTTGGATGATGACGAGTGGTTCGAGGATGTTACGCCGATTGTAGAGTTTTTGCAGGGGGACGATGGGAAATACAATTATTGCCTGTATGATGTAAGAAACTACTTGGACCATGAGGGCAATACCTATCAAGATGATAAGGTCGGCCGCATGGCGCGCAGAACCAACGAAACCGTATTCAAAAGCAAAATCCACGAGTATTTGGTTGGAATTTATGAACCCAAGAAGATTCTGGATTGTTTTGCGCATCATTATGGGTATGTCTACACAAGTAACGAGGAGAGAATGACCCACAGCAGGCGTAACATAGTCCCTCTTTTAGAGGAGTATAAAGTGGATCCCAGGAACTTAAAGACCATCGCGCAGCTATGCCAGGAATACATCGCCATTCGCGATTTCAAAAAAGCCAGAGAATTTTGCGAGCAGGCCATGCAGTTCGGCCTTGTGAGCACCAATGCCTATATGGGGTTCATTGCCCATTGCTATATCAAGGTTCTCAACCATTTAAACGAAACCGACGCGCTGTTGAATGCAGCCGAAGTCCTCGTAAACCACAACAATATGCCGGAACTGGCTAAAGCGGCCATCTGCAAATACCTGCAATCGGCCGACTGTCCACAGCTTACCGAGGGAAAGTCCCTTGCGTATGTAGACATCTACTTTTCCTGTGTCGATACCCTGGACAAAAACCCCGGCAAGTTTGTTGAGCAGGTCGTTTTGTCTTTTACAAAATGCCAAGATAAACACGCCCGTGACTATATGTTATTGCGCGCTGTGTTTTTGTGCAAGGTGCTTGCCGACTGGGACAAAGCGCTTACATACATTCAGAGGTACTGCGATGGCAACGAGCCATCCGATGATCTCCTGACAAACTTATTCAAGGTTATGGAATCGGGACTCGAAAGGGAAGCAAATCCTGACAAAAAGTGGGCCGCCCTACGCGCGCTTTCCGAGCTGCCAGTCGAGCACCCTCGCATCACGGTGGGAAAAATGCTAGTTGCTGAGCGCGAAGGCCGTATGCAGGACCTACCCGCTTTGCTGCGCAAATACGTCGAGCGCGATATTGAATCGGTGCCCGCCCACGACTTGCTGTTGCTTTGCCACCGCAACGACGTGGTTCTTACACCGCTGGTGGGGAAAATCTACATCGAAACCTGGGAGACAACTGTGAATCGGCTGCTTGAGAAGTTACCCAAGGCCGATCGCGAACCAATCGCGACGTATCTCAAAAGCTTCTATGACCCCGATTCGCCGGAAATGCGCTATTGGGAGGTAGTCAGCATCTTTACCGAGTTGAAGGCCCTCATTAAGGAATCTCCGACCGACGCTGCCTTCGACTCGACCTTTGCCCAGTATGTCGAGGCCAACGCGGTCTACTACCGCCTGCGTAGCCATCCAGACAACTTCACGGAGGCGCGCTGCGTCTACCTCGAAGCCAACGCGCGCGCGGCCTTCTTCCTTATGCAAGCGCTCACCAACAAGCGCAGCGGAAAACTGGATCAATACCTGCGCTCCGTCCGTCAGGCACTGGGTTGCCGCGACTATCTGAAAGAAGTTGCGGACTACATCTTGAAGAGCATGAAGGCGCAACAGGCCAAGATCGAAGCAAAACCCTCGCCCTCGCAGGAGATGCTTCAGCTGTCCACCGCCATCAAGGCCAGCGTAGAACAGCTTTTGCAGTCGCAACAATGGCCCGAAGCTCGAGCCTTCCTCGATGAACTGCGCGCCATCACCCCCGACGATTCGGACCTATCCTCGCTGTACGCTCAACTGCCCGGCGGGGCATAATAACGCGCAACGCCGCCAGCAGACTTCCTGTTTGGCGGCGTAATTGTGTATTCTTTCTACTCTAATGTAAATGGCACCTATCCCGGCTTTATCTGTTCCTTACGTATACGTTTGTTTTCGCTTGCTTTAATCAGCCAGAAGTCTTTATCCCACGCCACTGTTTCGGCATGGTAAAATCTAAGTATGTTGTGTTGCCGTCGAAAAACAGCCTTGTATCCATACTCTCTTGCGGAACGACTGCATCCACATATCGAATCGCACGAACGATTTCGGTTCTGTCCTCAAACGGAATCAACGGCCTTTTGCCCTTGTATAATTTCGGCATATTCCAAAATGAGTTTTAAGTCATCTATAATTTCCTCAATCGGATACGATGACACTTCGTGAGGGGCGTACGGAGACATGTTGCCGCAATCACGGCAACGCAGTGTACATGCCTGTCCAATCGCCACGACAAGAAACGGAATTTTCATGCTTCGATTGGTCTGTATTTTCTCAAATGGGGACAATGGCATTCTACCTTGATATGACCCCAAATCATCTGTCTCACTACCAACACCGGATTTGCCGCACATTCCCTTCACATGCTTTAGAACATGCTTCGCTATACTCCCGTTCAGGTTCGGGAATTCGTGCATACGAAACTCGGCACGCGCTTCGCGTTTTGGGTCTTCGTCATTTTCAATTTCATGCAGGAACGCGTCCAATGGAGCGAAAATACTTTGCTCGGTATACATGCGCATCCTTTCGGCATTC
>NZ_JBISDI010000011.1:0-109814 GCF_051162045.1 Anaerozeibacter quisquiliarum | reverse complement strand
AGCAGGCGGCCCCGTTCCCCCGTAACCCAAACGGCCTCGAAAGCTTTCCGCCCGGCCGCCCGGAGCCCGCGAAGCGGGCGAACGGGCAACCGGGCGGAAAGCTTTCGAGGCCCTCGCGTCAGCGAGCCGTAAACCACGCCAGCGACTTCGTTCCCGTCAGCCGGTTCACGTCTACCCGGCCCGGGAAGCCCTCTACCCGGCCCATGCTCGAGTATTGGTGCAGATCGCAGGGGAACTTGGGCTTGGACATCGGCCAGCCCTCGTTCTTGCCATAGTGGGGGATCCAGACAAAGTCCAGCAGCTTTAGGTCTACCTTGTATTGGTTGTAGCGGTGGTGCGCGATGTAGGCGCCGACCTTCTTCGCGCCCAGATCTCTCAGCTCTGCGATGTAGGTCTCGATGATCGCCTTGGTCAGGCGCGCCTCCTCCGCGTCGTACACGTAGAACAGCGGATCGTAGGGGGCGGCGGTCTCCCAGGTGATCTTGGCCTCGGCCTTGGCGGTCTCGACGTCCGAGCACATGCCGTAGTAATATACCCCGAACGGAATGCCGTATTGTTTGCACTTCTTGGCGTAGTCGTCGAATTTCACATCGATGCTTGGGCCGACGGGCTGGGTCTTTTCGCGCGTCACGCCGCAGCGAAGAATCAGCAGATCGACGTTCTGCTTGATCTTTTTCCAGTCCCAGCCAGCGGTGCTGATGTAGTTGTGCGAGGAGATGTCGACGATCATCGGCTCGCGGTTGATTACCACCAGCTTGCAGGAAGCCGTCAGGCCATTCGCGGTCTTGGCCGTAATGGTCGCCTGGCCCGCGCCCACCGCCTGCACGGTGCCGTTTGAATCCACCAGTGCGATCGATCGGTTGCCGCTCGACCAGGAAACGGCGCCCTGCACGCCCTTGGGCTGAACCGTGGCCGTGAGCGTGTGGCTTGAGCCCTTGACCAGCGTCAACGTCTTCAGGCCCAGCTTGATGCCGGTGATCTTGGCCCCGGTGACCGTCACCTGGCACGACGCCTTCGCGCCGCCGGCGGCCTCGGCATAGATCGTCGCCGTTCCCTGCGCGTGCGCGGTCACCACCCCGCCCGCGACCGTCGCGACCGCATCATGAGAAGAGCTCCACTTGAGCGCGGCCGCCGCCGTGGCGGGGGAAACGGTCGCCTTGAGCGTCAGCTTATCGCCCACGCCCAGCGCAGCCTGGGTCTTCGGCAGGCCGACGCGCTTGGCCGTGGAGAAGGAGACAAACCGCTTGATCAGCGTGTTTGCCCGGCTGGCGCGCGACTTTGCGCTGGCGGTCGCGCTGAACGCGGCGGACGGCAGGTTGCCCACCTTCTTGTACGCGGCCTCAAACGCCTTCTGCCCCTTGAGCAGTTGGGCTTCGCTCACGGACTTTCCGTCCAATTGGTGCTGGCCGTTTGAGGCCCGGCGCGCGGCGTGCACGACGCCCGCGCCCGTCAGGCCCAGCCGCATGTTTACAGTCTGTCCCTTTACCGAGGCTGTCAGCCCCACCGCCAGGCACGCTTGCCCGGACGCGCCCATGCGCAGCTGCATGCCGGCCGTACGCGTGCCCGGCAGCTTGAATGTATCGAGGCCCAGCCCCTTGCCCTCGACGCTCATGGGCGTTGCCGCGCCGCCTGAGACCGTGTACAGCTGGATCGACGCCACGCCTGACCGGTCGGTCGACACCACGGCCAGCTCGGGCACGCCGTCGCCGGTCAGGTCGACCGGCGCGGCCAGTTGTTTCGTACCCCGTCCCCGTTCCAGCACCTGCCGGTACAGCGTGCGCCAATCGGTTTCGGCCGCCGCCGGTACCGCAGAGGCGAGCAGCAGCGCAGCGAGCAGCATGAGCGCCAACGCGCGCGCAGTGTTCCTCATCATTCAACACACCTCTGTATCAAAATATTCATCATTGTCATTGTACTGTAATATTTTGCCAATGTCAAGCGGGCAAATGGTAGAAATAGGGGAGCAAACGAAAGAAATAAGGGAGCAGATGAAAGAAAAAGGGGGCAAATGAAAAAGCCCGGCCTGTCGGCCGGGCTTCTATTGCGTGGGATAACGCGCCTCGCTTACGCGGCGGGCGTGGCTTCCGGTTGGGTCTCGGGGGCCGTCGTGACCGCGGGGGCCTCGGTCGCCGCGGGAGCCTCGGTCGCCGCGGGGGCCTCGGTGGCTTCCGGCGCGGCGGTCTGCTCCGGCTGGGCGGCTTCCGCTTCGGCGGTCGCCTCGGGGGCTACTTCCACAGCCTCTTCGGGCACAACGGCGGGCGTCTGCGGCGCGCTCTGGCGCGCGGTCAGCAGCGTGGCCACGATGGCGAGCACGATAAACGCGCCGGCGCCGATCTTGGTAATCAGCTGCAGCTTGCCCTGCACGCCCTTGGCCTTGGACTTGCCAAAGAAGGTCTCCGCGCCGCCGCTGATGGCGCCCAGGCCCGCGCGGTTGCCCTCCTGCATCAATACCGACACGACCAGCACAATCGCCAGCAGGATCAACAGGATATAGATGAAAATCAGCAGGCCGCTCATGCGCTAAAAACCCCCTCAAACGCTTCGCATCAATTACACAGTAAAATGAATTATAGCACACCAGGCCCCACTTGGCAACCGTTTGTCAAAAAATTACACGGATTTACGCGTTTTGCTCGATCGCCACGGCGACGGCCACGGTCGCGCCGACCATGGGGTTGTTGCCCATGCCAATGAGACCCATCATCTCGACATGCGCCGGCACCGACGAGCTGCCCGCGAACTGGGCGTCGGAGTGCATGCGGCCCATGGTGTCGGTCATGCCGTAGGAGGCGGGGCCGGCGGCCATGTTGTCGGGGTGGAGCGTGCGGCCGGTGCCGCCGCCGGATGCCACAGAGAAGTACTTCTTGCCGAGGTCGGTGCACTCCTTTTTATAGGTGCCGGCGACCGGGTGCTGGAAGCGGGTGGGGTTGGTCGAGTTGCCGGTGATCGACACGTCAACCTTCTCCATGTGCATGATGGCCACGCCCTCGCGCACGTCGTCCGCGCCGAAGCAGCGCACCTTGGCGCGCTCGCCGTCGGAGTATGCCTTCTCGCGCACGACCTTGAGGTCGCTCGAGGCGTAGTCGAACTTGGTCTCGACGTAGGTGAAGCCGTTGATGCGGCTGATAATCATGGCGGCGTCCTTGCCCAGGCCGTTCAGGATCACGCGCAGCGGGGCCTTGCGCACCTTGTTGGCGTTGCGCGCGATGCCGATCGCGCCCTCGGCGGCGGCAAACGACTCGTGCCCGGCCAGGAAGCAGAAGCACTGCGTCTCTTCGCGCAGCAGCATCGCGGCCAGGTTGCCGTGGCCCAGGCCCACCTTGCGCTGGTCGGCCACCGAGCCCGGTACGCAGAAGGCCTGCAGGCCCTCGCCGATCGCCTCGGCGGCGGCGGCGGCGTTCTTCGCGCCTTTCTTCATGGCGATCGCCGCGCCCAGCGTGTAGGCCCACACCGCGTTGTCGAACGCGATGGGCTGGATGCCGCGCACGATCGCGTCCACATCGACGCCCTTGCCGAGGGTGTACTCGCGCGTCGCCTCGAAATCCTTGAAGCCGTACTGTTCGAGCACCGGCTGAACCTTATGGATACGCCTCTCGTAGCCTTCAAAACGGATCATTGATTTCACCTCTATTCCTTACTGCTTGCGCGGGTCGATGTGCTTGGCCGCGCCCTCGTAGCGGCCGTAGGTGCCGATGTTCTTCTCATACGCCTCGTTCGGGGACACGCCCTTCTTGATTTGGTCCATCATCTTGCCGAGGGAGAGGAACTTGTAGCCGCACACCTGATCGTCCTCGTCCAGCGCGATGGAAATGACATAGCCCTCGGCCATTTCGAGGTAGCGCGGGCCCTTTAAGCGGGTGCCGTACATGGTGCCCACCTGAGAACGAAGGCCCTTGCCCAGATCCTCGAGCCCGGCGCCGATGGGCAGCCCGTCCTCGGAAAAAGCGCTCTGGGTGCGCCCGTACACGATCTGCAGGAACAGCTCGCGCATCGCGGTGTTGATGGCGTCGCACACGAGGTCCGTGTTGAGCGCCTCGAGGATGGTCTTGCCCGGCAGGATCTCGCTGGCCATCGCGGCGGAGTGGGTCATGCCCGAGCATCCGATGGTCTCCACCAGCGCCTCTTCGATGACGCCCTCCTTTACGTTGAGCGTCAGCTTGCAGGCGCCCTGCTGCGGCGCGCACCAGCCCACGCCATGCGTCAGGCCCGAAATATCCTTGACTTCCCTGGCCTGTACCCAGCGGCCCTCCTCGGGGATCGGCGCGGCCCCATGGTTGGGACCCTTCGCCACGCAGATCATCTGCTCGATCTCATGTGAGTACTGCATCATTCGTCCTCCCTTTTGCCTATGCGGGTAAATCCGTCACCGATCATTATACCACATACGCGCGCGCTTGTGAATCATTGCGCAAAGATTTCACCGGCAGGCAGCGAAGGCGACGGAGATCCACCCTCCGAAAATACCGAATTAGTTTCCCGAATTCGTGCAACACGGACCAAATCAGCCCAAAAAGGCGAATTTGTTGACAGGTGGTGCTTTGGGGTGTATGATGCTCACGGAAAGTCAAGCGGACGGTGGGAGAAGATGGGCATGTACTGCGTCATCGCCGGGGATATGATCGCGTCACGAACCAAGGACGCGGCGACGCGCGACGCGATCTTGAGCGCGGCGCACGCGGCGTTTGAACGGATCAACAGAGAATACGCAAGCGAGGTGCTTGTGCGCTTCGGAATGGTGCGCGGCGACGCGTTTGAAGGCGCGCTGCGCGCGCCGCGTCGCGCGCCCGAAATCGTGCAGCGGATCATCAAGGCGTTCAGCGCGGCGGACGATGCGCGCGTGCGAATCGCCGCGGCGTGCGGCGAGCTGACCGTGGTGAGCGCCGATCGCAACGAGGCCGACGGCCCGGCATTCCAGGACGCCTTCGCGCTCATCGAGCAATTGAAAAAGAACAAGAGCTCGCATTGGCTGCAAGTGGCGATTCAGGCGGACGGCGCGGCGCAGCCATTGCTGGACGGCATGCTGGGCTTGCTGTCGGCACTGACCGAGGGTTGGACGGGGCGGCAGCGTCAAATGGCCTGGGCCATGGACAAGGCGTCCGGGCAGCAGAAGCAGGTGGCCCAGCTGCTTGGCGTCTCCCGCTCCACGGTATCAAAACAGCTGAAATCAGCGCACTACATCGCATACCGTGAGGCGTGGAACCGGTTGACGGAATACTTGACGACATACGAGGGGATGCAGGATGAGCAGATCTGCCGCAAATGACGTGCTGCTGCTGATGATGCTCGCGCACGTGCTGGGCGATTTCTATTTGCAGTCCGCCGCGATGGCCGGGCGCAAGGGCTTCGACCGGGCATCGTTGCTCGGGCACGGGTTGATCTACGGCGTGTGCATGGTCACCGTGATGCGTTGCTGCGTAGACGGAGGGTTTCGGGTCCTGTGGCTCGCGCTGCTTGGCGGGGCTGCGCACCTGGCGATTGACGCGCTCAAGCCGCGCATCGCACGGCACGGGTTCGTCAAGCGCCATTCGTTCCTCCTGGATCAGGGTATGCACATCGCCTCGCTGCTGCTTTTGTGGCTGTGGCTGGGCGGAAGCCTTAAGCCGCATGAATTCCCGGCCGGATCGCCGGACGGCTTGCCGGTTCGCGTGCTGCCGCTGCTGGTGGCATTGTTGGCGGTGCTCAAACCCGTGGGCTGCCTGATCGAGAGCGGAGAGATATGGGATTTAGGCATTGCCGAGAAGGCAAACGATTCCGGGAAAAGGGCGCATTCAGGCCGCATGATCGGCTACCTGGAGCGGCTCATCATCCTGTTCCTGCTAATCAACGGCCAATACGGATCGATCGCGTTTGTGTTGACGGCAAAGTCGGTGGCCCGGTTCAAAGACCTGGAGAAGCAGATCAACGCGGAATACTACCTGATCGGCACGCTGCTGAGCGTCGTGTCGGTGTTCGCCGTGGTGCTGCTTGTGGGGCTGGGCGGAAAGGCCCCATAGATGATCAGGTGCGCGCCCGGTCGCGCCAAGTTTACAGAAAACGGGTTGCCTGACGCAGGCGAACGCGCTATTATAAGAATCTCGCGGCCGCGCGCCGCAAACAAATCGCAGGAGGCCAATATGTCTGACAACATCCGCAATCCCCAGACGCTTGAGGAAGCGATCAACCCCGAAGGCGAGAAGCGCGTGAACTGGGCCGGTTTCGTCGAGGGCGACGTGGTGGCGTTTTTCGACGCGCACGAGCTCGAGAAGCTGTCGCTCGAGGACGGCAACGGCAACAAGGCCAAGCTCCAGCGCACCAAGGGCAATTCCATCAAGATCGAGTACACCTCGTCGGTGGTGCTGTAAAGCCCGTTGTACAGAAGGGGCTGTCGCGCTCAGCGACAGCCCCTTCCCTATTCCCCTCGTTGGAGGGGCGCCCGCAGGCGGGGTGGTTCCCGTGTGCAAAACCATCAGCCGAGGTAAGCGCCGATCAAATCCCATGCGCGCAGGCGGCTGCCTTCGCGCAATCTGACGAAAATTCAGCGCGCCACCGCACGTGTGCTTGAATCAGCGCTTACCTTGATAATTCCGCGCGACCTTTGCCCAGTCCACCACCTCGAACAGCGCCTTGATGTAGTCGCCGCGCAGGTTCTTGTACTTGAGGTAGTAGGCGTGCTCCCACACGTCGATGCCGAAGATCGGCCGCCACGCGCCGCCGGTCTCGGTCAGCGGGTTATCCTGGTTGGGGGTGGCCATGATCTTGAGCGCGCCCGCGCCGTCCGCCGCCAGCCACGCCCAGCCCGAGCCGAACTGCCCGAGCGCCGCCTTGCCGATCTGCTCCTTGAAGTCGGCAAAGCCGCCGAAGGTGGCCTCGATCCGCTCGAGCAGCGCTCCGGTCGGCCGCAAGTCCGAGGCCGGAGCCAGGTGGTCGAAGTACAAGTTGTGGTTGTAGAAACCGCCGCCGTTGTTGCGCACGACCGTGCGCACCGCCTGCGGGATATCCGCAAGGCGCGAGAGCACCTCCTCGATGGGACGGCCGGAGATGCCCGCCTGCTCGGCGGCGTCGTTCAGGTTCTTGGTGTAGGCCGCGTGGTGCTTCAAGTAATGGGTCTGCATCGTCAGCGTGTCGATGTGCGGCTCCAACGCCTCAAATCCATAGGGCAACGTGATCTGCTTATACATAATGCTTCTCCTTCTTATCGTGGGCCGGTCGTCCGTACCCGCCCATCGTCGATTAGCACTGGCTAACTGCCTATATGATACCCTCTCCCATTGCGTTTCAATCAGCGCGCGGGCATCGATATCGCCTAACTTGGGTATACTGAGCGCATCATCATCGTGACGGAGTGAGGCATTCATGGAGCACAATCAACCGTTCATCGGTACCGGTCCCAACCCCGAAGGCCCCGACCTGCCGCTGGGCCTCGGGATGCTGCTGGCACAGGAGCCGGCGGCGATCGACAACTTCGGCAAGCTGGACGTCGCCGGCAAGGAGGCGGTGGTGCGCTACGTGCAATCGGGCGCGACCGGCGAGGACGCGCAAAACCGCATCGCGGAGGCCGTCGTGCGCCTGCGGGAGGGCGACACCGGGTTCTTTGGCCCTCGTTAAATCATCGGCCCTTTGTTGACGCGGCCCGCGCGATCGGGTATAATGGCGTATCGAAATAGGCCAACGACAAAGAGGAGTAGGCGTCCCTGTCCCCTTCAGAGAGCGCGGTTCATCGGCTGAAAGGCCGCGCGGCGGGCAGGCGTCGAAGGTCGCTTTGGAGGCCGTCGGGCGAACGCGCACGTCATTAGCCCGGCGAGGGTGCGCCCTTTACAGCGCGCGAGGCGGGCATGACCCGCGAAATAAGGTGGTACCACGGAGCGATTCGTCCTTTGAGGATGGGTCGCTCTTTTGATTTGAGGGAGTGAGCGCGATGGACATGGACAAGGTGTTTTCACCCCAGGCGGTGGAGGCGCGGCTGTACGCCGACTGGGAATCGAAGGGGTATTTCACGCCCGAGCGCGTGCCGGGTAAAAAGCCGTTCGTCATCATGATGCCGCCGCCCAACATCACCGGCCAGCTGCACATGGGCCACGCGATGGACGAACTGCCGCAGGACGTGCTGGCGCGCTACCACCGCATGAAGGGCGAGCCGACGCTGTGGCTGCCGGGCACCGACCACGCCTCGATCGCCACCGAGGTCAAGATCATCGACGCGCTCAAGGCCGAGGGTGTGACCAAGCAGATGCTCGGGCGCGAGAAATTTCTCGAGCGCGCCTGGCAATGGCGCGACCAGTACGGCGGGCGCATCGTCAAGCAGCTCAGGCAGCTCGGCGCGTCCTGCGACTGGACGCGCGAGCGCTTCACCATGGACGAGGGGCTCAACAAGGCGGTCGTCGAGGTGTTCGTGCGGCTGTACGAAAAGGGCCTGATCTACCGCGGCAACCGCATCATCAACTGGTGCACCACCTGCAAGACCGCGCTGTCGGACGCCGAGGTGGAGTATGAGGAGCAGGATTCCAGCCTGTGGTACATCCGCTATCCGGGCGCAAAGGGCGACGTGGTGGTGGCCACCACCCGGCCCGAGACCATGCTGGGCGACACCGGCGTGGCCGTAAACCCGAACGACGAGCGCTACCGGCACCTTGCGGGCGCGACCGTGACGCTGCCGATCGTCGGGCGCGAGATCCCGGTGGTGCTTGACGACTACGTGGACCTCGAGTTCGGCACCGGCGCGGTCAAGATGACCCCGGCGCACGACCCGAACGACTTCGAGGTGGGCCGTCGGCACCACCTGCCCGTGCTGCGCGTGATCAACGACGACGGCACGATGAACGAGCATGCGGGCGCGTTCGCCGGCATGACGCGCCTCGAATGCCGCAAAAAGCTGCTCGAGCTGCTCGAGGCCGGCGGGTACCTGGTCAAGGTGGAGCCGCTCAAGCACAACGTGGGCGCGTGCTACCGCTGCCACGACACCGTGGAGCCGCTTACCAGCGACCAGTGGTTCGTGAAGATGGCCCCGCTCGCGAAGCCCGCCGCCGACGCCGCGCGCACGGGCGAGCTGAAATTCATCCCCGAGCGCTTCACCAAGACCTATCTCAGCTGGATGGACAACATCCGCGATTGGTGCATATCGCGCCAGCTGTGGTGGGGCCACCGCATCCCGGCCTACTACTGCGATTGCGGCGAGATGGTCGTCGCGCGCACCGCGCCCGATTGCTGCCCCAAGTGCGCTTCTCAGATGCGCCAGGACGAGGACGTGCTCGACACCTGGTTCTCGTCGGCGCTGTGGCCGTTCTCGACGCTGGGCTGGCCCGACGACACCGAAGACCTCAAGTACTTCTTCCCCACCTCGGTCATGTGCTCGGGCTACGACATCCTGTTTTTCTGGGACGCGCGCATGATCTTCTCCGGGCTTGAGCAGATGGGCCGGCTGCCTTTTGACACGGTGCTGCTGCACGGGCTGGTGCGCGACGCGCAGGGCCGCAAGATGTCGAAGTCCCTGGGCAACGGCATCGATCCGCTCGAGGTGATCGAGAAGTACGGCTGCGACGCGCTGCGCTTCTCGCTCGCGATGGGCGTCTCGCCCGGCAGCGACGTGCGCTTCTCGGACGAGAAGGTCGAGGGCTTCCGCAACTTCGCCAACAAGGTCTGGAACGCCTCGCGCTTCGCGCTGATGAACCTCACCGGCACGCCCGCTGAGGTCGAATCGATCGATCCCGCGCGCTTCGACCTGAGCGACCGCTGGATTCTGACCCGCTACCAGCAGGCGGTGCGCGAGGTGAGCGCAAACCTCGACGGCTACGAGCTGGGCCTCGCCGCCGGCAAGATCTACGACTTCGCGTGGAGCTCGCTGTGCGACTGGTACATCGAGCTGATCAAGCAGCGCCTAAACGGCGAGGATCTGGAGGCGCGCGCCGTGGCGCAGGCGGTGCTCTATCACGTGCTGATGGGCGTCTTGAAGCTGCTGCACCCGTTCATGCCGTTTTTGACCGACGAGGTGTACAGGCACCTGCCGCATGGCGAGGGCGCGCCCGAGTCGATCATGATCGCCCCCTGGCCCGAGGCGTGCGCGGCGCTCGACTTTGAGGACGACGCCGTAAAGATGGAAGGCATCATGGAGGTCGTGCGCGCGGTGCGCAACCTGCGCGCCGAGATGAACGTCTCGCCCGGCAAGCGCGCGACGCTGATCCTGCGAGCGCGCGAGGGTTGGGCGGAGGCGCTCTCGGGCGCGGAAATCTGGTTCAAGCGCCTGGCCGGTGCCAGTGAGCTGCGCCTGATCGCAGCGAACGACGCAAGCCCCGACAAGGCCGCCTCCGCGGCCACCGCCGCCTGCGAGCTGTTCGTGCCGCTGGGCGAGCTGGTCGACCTGGACAAGGAGCTCGCGCGGCTGGCGAAGGACCTCGCGGCCATGGAAAAGGAAATCGCCCGCGCCACCGGCATGCTGGCGAATGAGGGTTTCTTAAAGAAGGCCCCCCCGGCGCTGGTCGAAACCGAGCGCGAAAAATTGGAAGCCAACCGTCACGTACTGGAATCGCTGAAGGCGAGGATGGACGAGCTGGAAGGCATGCGATAAAGGGCATGTCGGATGCGGGCGCAGGGGCGGCCAAAGGTCGCCCCTGCGATCATCAAGGGGCTGCAGCGCCGGACGCCGCAGCCCCTTCCCTTGCAAAACCTCTTCCTACAGCCCCGTCTTCTCCCACTCTTTTTGCTTCAAATTCGTATACAGGTAAACGATCGCGGAGATCGACGAGAACAGGAAGATCACCACCGACAGCGCGGCGGACAGCTCGTAGTTCATGTTGCTCTGGAACTGGCGGCGCAGGTACACGCCCAGCATCATCGGGTGGTTCGGGCCGATCAGGTAGGGCGTGGTGAACGACGAGATGTTGCTCATGAAGATGAAGGTCATGGCGATCATCACGTCCTTGACCGACAGCGGCAGGATCATCTTGAAGAACACCTTCACCTTGCCCGCGCCCACATCGCGCGCGCTTTCGATGATGCTGTCGGGTATCGAGGACAGCGCGGCGACGATAATCATCGTGGCGAACGCGATGTTGAACCACAGGTTCATCATGACGATGCCCTTGGCGTTGTACAGGAGGCCCGGCTTGAAGCTTAAGCCGAACAGCTGCGAGACGCGGTTCAGGAAGCCGGAGTCGCGCACCACCGTCATCATCGCGTAGATGGCGACCAGCTCCGGCACGAAGCGCGGCAGCAGATACAGCGCGGAGATGACCTTGCGGATCCGGGAGTTCGAAAAGCGCAGGTACATCGCCAGCAGGTAGGAGATCGCAATCGCCAGCAGCACCGTGACCACCGTGATCCAGAACGTGTACCAGATGTTGGCAAGCGCCACGCGGTCGGTGAACAGGAATTGATAGTGCTCCAGCGTGAAGCCGCCTTCCGCCTTCTGGAAGCTGCGCCAGACCGTGTTCAGCATGGGGTACGCGATGATGCCCAGCGCCGCCGTCAACGCGGGGAGCAGCATCAGCGCGATGAACAGGTTGGTCTTCCAAGTCCGAGGTTTCATAAGGCATCCCTTCCCTTCACGCCGGAGCATAAGTCAGATTGCTACTATCCGAGCGTCCCGATATCGTTGTCCCACTTGTCGTTGAGCTCCTTGTCCAAGCCGCCAATGGACATGATCGCAAACTTCGACACATCCAGCGCCGCGACCAGGTCCTTCTTGTCGCTGTCGAGCGCGCTCGGGTCGATGACCGGGATGGCGTACATGGTCTCCAGGCAGATCTTCTGCGCCTCGGGGCTGATCATGAAGTTGATGAAATCGTAGCAGGCCTCGGCGTTCGAGCCGATGGAGGGCACGGCCAGCACCACGTCGGTGCCGCTGAGCGACTGATCGAGCTGCATCATCTTCACGGTCTCGGGCAGCGTGCCGCTGGCGAGGTTGGAGAGCACCTGGTCGGCCCAGGCGGGGATGATGTCTACTTCCTTGTTAATCAAAAGATCCAGCGTGCCCTGGTTCTTGTTGGGATACAGCGTGCCGCCGCCCGACTGATACAGCGAGGGATGGATTTCCTTGAGGTAGTCGAACCCCGCTTCCCAGAAGGCCTTGTTGGCCGGGTCGGAGGAGACCCAGGTTTCCACGGGCTGGTCCTTGTACAGCACAGTCCGCACGAAGCTGGCACCCGCGCCGCCGGTCGCCGGCGGATTGTAGGCAAAACGGCCGGGGTTGTCCTTGATCCACTGCGTAAGCTCCGCCCAGGTCTTGGGCGGCTCCTTAACGCGCGCGCTGTCGTAGGCGAACACGACCGTGGTGCCGCGGTAGGGCACGACCTTGGCATTGTCAAACGCCGACTTGATCTTTACATTGGCGTAGTTCGGGATCTTGTCAAAATCCAGGTTGGCGAACAGGTCCGGGCTGCCGGCGGCGGCCACGTACTGGGCGAGGGACGTGCTGTTCTCGGCGACGATGTCAAAGCCCGAGTCCTGCTGGCCGGTCTTGTACGCGGCCCCGAGCCTGTCATACAGCGCGGTATCGCCCGCGCCGCTCAGGATGAACTGCAGCGTGACCTCGGCCTTGGCGTCGGGCAACTGGTTGTAGGCCGCGATGCAGGCGGTGAACATGTCCGAAACGTTCTGAGAGCCGGTCGTCCACAGGTTGACCTTGGCCTTCTCCGCCGATGCGACACCCGCAAGCGAGAGCACCATCGTCAGGATCAGCAACAGGGAAAGCGCGCGTTTCGACTTCATTCCGGAATCCCTCCTATGAAAGATATTGTGGGTTGCCCCTATCGTTAAGCTTTTCAGCTTAAACTCATGCAAACTCGCGTTTCTCGCCGAACGTCAGCGCGACCTGGTCGCCCTTCTTGAACCGGGCGGCCTCCTCCGCCGACACGAACAGCTTCACGATGCCCCCGTCGGTATCGACCGTCATCTCGAGGTAGTGGCCCAGCATCATGATGTTGCGGACATAGCCGTCGAGGTCGCCGCCGGCGCCCGCGCTCGCCGTGATGTTCTCGGGGCGGACGGCCAGGGTGCCGCTTGCCGTCTCGATGAAGTTCATCTCGCCGATGAAGTCGGCCACATAGCGGCTGGCCGGGCGGTTGTAGATGTCCTGGGGCGCGCCGATCTGCTCGAACACGCCCTTGTTCATGACCACGATGCGGTCGCTCAGGGCCATCGCCTCTTCCTGATCGTGGGTCACGAACACGACGGTGATGTTCAGGTCGGTCTGGATCTTGCGCAGTTCCTCGCGCATCTGGGAGCGAATCTTGGCGTCCAGCGCGGAAAAAGGCTCGTCGAGCAGCAGCACGTCGGGCTTGAGCAGCAGCGACCGCCCGATCGCGATGCGCTGTTGCTGGCCGCCGGACATCTGGGTCGGATACTTCTTTTCAAAGCCCAGCATCTTGATGAGCTCGAGCATTTCGGTGATGCGCTTTTTCTGCTCGGCCCTGGGCACCTTGCGCAGCTTGAGCCCGAAGGCCATGTTCTCATAGACCGTCATGTGCGGCCACAGGTTGTAGCTTTGAAACACCATCGCCGTCGGGCGCTTTTCGGGCGGCAGGCCCGCCACGTCCACGCCGTCGATCAGCACCTGCCCCTCCTGATTTTGGATGAAGCCGCCGATCGTCCTGAGGATCGTGGTCTTGCCGCAGCCGCTGGGCCCGAGCAGCGTCACCAGCTCCCCCTTTTCGACGGACAGGTTGATGCCCCTGACCCCGTCGCCGTTCTTGTACAGCATGGTCATGTCGCGGATTTCGAGTTTAGCGGTGGCCAATGTGAGCCCTCCTTCATACCAATCGAAGTGATTATTGGTATTACATCTTGAAGCCTTTGGACAGCGTCTCCGGTCCCACGTACCGGCGCATCAGCGTCAGCAGCAGGATGTTGGGGATCAAGAGGATCAGCGCGAACACCGCGCCCGCCGTAGCCGGGTAGTCCAATATGACGCCGTACATCTCCACGGGCATGGTGCGGTACTTGGGCAGTCCGACCAGCAGCGTGCCCTGGTTCTCGCCCAGCGAGCCGATGAAGGCGAACATGGCCGCCACCGCGATCCCCGGCCAGGCCATGGGCAGCGTCACCGAGAAGAAGGTGCGGATCGGCCCCGCGCCCGCGTCGCGCGCGGCCTCCTCCTGCTGCCGGGGCACCGAGCGGAACGCGTTGGTGGGCAGCCAGATCATCATCATCATGCCGCCCAGCAGGTGGATAATCAGGACGCCCGGGAAGGTGCCCATCAGCCCGATCCGGTAGAAGATGATGCCGATCGAGGTGTAGATGCCGATCTTGGGGAACGCGTTGCCCAGCAGGAACGAGAACATGACCGCCCTGCGCCCGGGGAAGTCGTAACGCGCCAGCACGTAGGCGGCCGGCAGGCAGATCAGCATCGACAGCGCCGTCGTGATCGCCGCGATCACAAACGACAGCGAAATCGAACTGACCAGCGTGGGCTGGCTGAGCACGTAGGCCCACCACTTGAACCCGAACGCCTGTGGCAAAACGCCGGGCGCTTCGTACTTATCGGCGAACGCCAGCATGAACATGTGCAAAAGCGGCCCGTAGAAAAACAGCAGGAACGCGACCAGCAGCAAGTACTCCCAATACCGCCTGCGGCCCATTGTATGGTACATGCGCCTGGGCGACATCACGACCATCGATCCTTCCCCCTCATCGCTTGCCTTATATCGAGCGCCAGCCGCGCGCGCCGGGTGGTCAGGTTTATGATATACGGCGCGGCCATGAATCCGCGCATGGCCTCCGACTCGTCGATCGTCCAGACCGAGCAGCGCGCGCCCGCCTCGCCCAGCCGCTGAAGCCAGGGCCCGAACGGCTGAGGGGGCAGGTTGAGCGCGCGGATGGGCAGGCTCGAACAAAGATCGACCAACGGCTCGATCCATGATTCGAAGTCCTCCATCACACGCCCCCGCACGGTGTCCCACGCGTGTTCGTCCGCGGGCGCGGCTTCCGGATGGCGCGCGCGATACAGCTCGGCGAGCGCTTCTTCAATGTTCAGGTATACCCCCGCGCGCCGGGCGATCGCGGGGTTCGCGCGCAGCTCGCTCGGTCTCAGGCTGCCCGAGAACGCCAGCTGCCCCTTGGCAAGCGCGCAATCGTCCGCGAGCGCGAGCACGTCCTCCGCGAGGCCGTAGACCTTCAAGTCGCAGTTGATGCCCACGCCCGGATGCTTTTTGAGTTGCGCGAACGCCGCCTCGAGCGTCACGAGACCGGCGGGGCCGCTCACCGCGTCGTGCGAAAGCACGAACCCCAGGCCGGGTACGCGGCGCACGTCCACCTCCACGATGTCCGCGCCCAGTTCGATGCCGGTCACAATGGCCGCCATGGAGCCGCTTGCCGTGCCCTCGCAGCCCGAGTGCGCGGTGATGGTCGGTCGAATCATTCGCCCTCCACGAAAAATAGAATTGACAAATGCGCCGGGATGGTTTACAATATCGATGGAATGAAACCGGTTGTATCTGTCATCAACGCCAGTATAAACGAATTTTCTCGAGAATGCAAGGGGTTTGAGCAAAAATTTATGAGCGCACAAACCAAGTTGAGCGATGTCGCCAAGCTGGCCGGCGTTTCGAAGGCCACGGCCTCGCGGGCGCTCGCGGGTTCGCCGCTGGTGGCGGCCGAGACGCGGCTGCACATCGAGCGCATCGCCAAGGGGCTGGGCTACGTACCCAACGCGCTGGCCCGGGCCGTGGCCACAAAGCGCTCGGGCATTTTGGGGCTGTGCATCTACCGCAAGCAGTTGCCCTATTTCGCGCACACCTTTTTTGGCCCCTTGCTCGACGGGGCGATGGTCGAAGCCAAGCAGTCGGGCTATCACATCGTAGTCACCTCCAGCGACCAGGACGACGATACTTTTGAGGAACACTTCATTCAGGACAGCATCGACGGCGCAATCCTGACCTCGTTCACGCCGCTTCCGGCCGTTAATGAGTTCAGGCGGCGGCGCATTCCGCTGGTGCTGGTCAACGACGTGCTGTCCACGCAGCACAACGCGTTCATCGTCCAGGACGACTACGGCGGGGCGACGGCCATGATGGACCACCTGTTCGAGCGGGGCCATCGGCAAATCGCCTTTTTGAGCGACCGTCTCAGCCACGTCAGCTACCATCTGCGCTACCTCGCCTACCTGAACGCCCATCACCGCCGCGGCCTGCCCGTATACGCCAACCCGAACCTCAAGCCCGCGTGCGATCCGTGGGGGGGCTACCCGCGCCCGGACGCGGAGAAGCTCGCTCTGTTCGGCCTCGAGCCGCACGCCGTGGAGGGCACGCCGTTGGTCGTCACGGACAACACGCCCGCCTCCGGCGCCCGCGCCATGGCCGCGCTGCTGCGCTCGGGCCATCGGCCCACGGCGCTGTTCGCCGCGGCCGACAGCCTGGCCATCGGCGCGCTGCGCGCCTTGCACGAGGCCGGATTATCGGTGCCGGGCGACATGGCGGTGGCCGGCTTCGACGACATCGCACTGGCCGACAGCGTCTGGCCGCCGCTGACCACCGTCAAGGCCGGGCCGTTTGAGATGGGGACAATTGCCGTGCGCGAGCTGATAGCGCAGATCGAAGACCCCGATCTTGCCAGCCGCGTGCGCAGGGTCGCCACCCACCTGGTCGTTCGAAAAAGCACGATGTAAAACGAGGAGGGGTAATTTTTCATGCGCGATTACGACTTGCTGATCCTGGGCCAGGTATCACTGGACATCAATGTGGACCACAATGGGCGCGAGGTGCGCGAGCTCGGCGGCGCGGTGGTGGCCTCGGGCTTCGCCGCCTCGGCGCTCGGACACCGAACCTGCGTGCTGCCCAAGGCGAACTTGGGCGAGGTGGACGTCGCGGCGCGCTTTGCGGGCGCGGCCCATGTGGACGTGCGTCCGCTTGAAAGCCCCGCCTGCACATCGATTGAAAACGTATACCATACGGCGGACAAGGAGCGGCGCACCTGCCGCGCGATCAGCCGGATCGAGCCTTACCGCACGGACGAGCTGCCCGACGTGGACGCGTCGATCGTCCATATCGCCGGGCTGATGTACGGCGACTTCGACGGATCGATCATCGAGTGGGCGGCGGGCCGGGCGCTGTGCGCGCTGGACGTGCAGTGCATGCTGCGCCGTGCCGAGGGCCCGGAGGGAATCATGGCCTTTGGCGATTGGCCGGAGAAGCGAACGTACCTTCCGATGATCCGATTTTTGAAGACCGACGCCGCGGAGGCCGAGATCATGACCGGCCTGTCCGACCGCTACGAGGCCGCGAAGCTGCTGCACGGCTGGGGTGCGCGGGAGGTCATGATTACCCACAACACCGAGGCGATCGTCTATGACGGCGAGCGCTTTTACGCAGAGCCGCTCGTGCCGCGCAACCTGTCCGGGCGCACGGGCCGGGGCGACACCTGCTTCGCCGCCTACATCACCGAGCGGCTTAACCAGCCGATCGACCGGGCGCTGCTGACCGCCGCCGCGCTGGTATCGCTGAAGATGGAAACCCCCGGCCCGTTCACCGGGACGAGGGCGGATGTGGAGGCCTATATCCAAATGTTCTATCGTTGATTAACGCCCGGACGCCATAGGACTGACCTCCCGCGTCCCGCAAAATCGCCCCCTGCAACCAAAAGTTGCGCAGCTGTAGCCCAGAGTGTATGGCGCAACCGGACCTGTCTGTGGTAAACTGTCCGCATAAAGGGGGATTCACATGAACATTGAAATCGCAAACCGGCTGGCGGCGCTGCGCAAGCAGAGCGGGCTCAGCCAGGAGCAACTGGCCGACCGGCTGGGCATCAGCCGCCAGGCCATATCGAAGTGGGAGCGGGCGGAATCTTCGCCCGACACCGACAACCTGATCGCGCTGGCGAAGCTGTATCAGGTGTCGCTTGACGAGCTGCTCAAGATGGACCCGGAGGCCGAGGACGACGCGCTGTTCGCGCGGCTCGCCCGGCAGGCGGACAACGCGCCCGCGGCGGAACAAGGCGCGAGCGCGCCGGACGCCCAGGCGTCCCGGCGGCTGCGCATCTCGCTCCGGCGACGCCCGCGCGGCAAGGGTCGCGCGGCGGCGCCCGACGCAAAGGCCGCGCGAAACAAGGCCGGCGCGCCCGACGGCCCGGTGTGGCGGTTCCAGGGGGCTGACGGACGGGTCAACCTCAAGCTGTTCCCCTATCCGATCATCGTGTTCTCGGTCTATATGCTGATCGGGTTTCTGTTCGACCTGTGGCACCCGGGCTGGATGCTGTATCTGACGATTCCGGTGTACTATACCGCGCTCAGTCCCGATGGTGGGTTCGACCTCGACCGCATCCCCTATCCGCTGCTGGTGGCCATCCTCTATCTGGTGGTCGGGTTCGCCTGGGACTTCTGGCATCCCGGTTGGATGCTGTTTTTCACGATCCCGCTGTACTACACGGCGGCGGGGCGGCTGATTCGCGCGAAGGCGAACCAGGCGATCATCGCCGTGATGCTGCTGGGCGCGTTCTATCTGATGGGCGCGTCGTTCGGGCACTGGTTCCAGCTGTGGTTGGTCGGCCCGGCGCTGGCGCTGATCGTGCTGGCGACGATGCGAGAGCGGGCGCACTGACGCGCGGGGCCTCCCTTGGCCGCAATCGCATTCGCGCCCCCGGCACATGCCCGTGGGCGCTTGCTACGGGGACTTCTGCCCCCCCTTCCCCCGGGGCGAGGCGCTTCGCGCTCGCCGTAGAGGCTCTTTGCAACCGTGCCCTCCCCCATTCCCCTCCCTGGAGGGGTGTCCGCAGGCGGGGTGGTAGCCCCCGCAGGGCGTAACCCAAGCCTCCGTACCTGCTTTTCGAGCCCTGCCGACAGGCTCACCACCCCGTCGCTCCGCGCCACCCCTCCGAGGAGGGGAATGGCCACCTATTCCCCTCCCAGGAGGGGTGTCCGCAGGCGGGGTGGTAGCCCCCGCAGGGCGTAACCCCCAAGCCTCCGTACCTGCTTTTTCGAGCCCTGCCGACAGGCTCACCACCCCGTCGCTCCGCGCCACCCCTCCGAGGAGGGGAATGGCCACCTATTCCCCTCCCTGGAGGGGTGCCCGCAGGCGGGGTGGTAGCCCCCGCAGGGCGTAACCCCAAGCCTCCGTACCCGCTTTTCGAGCCCTGCCGACGCTTCGTCTACCGCGCAATCGGGCGGGCATCACCCTGCCGCAGGAGAATTATGGGTACCGGCCCTACGAATATAGCGTCGTGCCGTAGGCGTAAAGATGCCAAATCCAACGCAATCGCCCGTTTTCCCGGGAGCCCGGGGCATGTTGGACAGCACGAAGCCCGTCCGCGTTTCGCGGACGGGCTTCTACTAAAGCGACGTTTGGGGCGAATGCCCCGCGCCGCGCATCAGGCGCAGTTGCCGCGCATCAGAAAGTCGATGACGTTCAGCGCGTCGCGGCCCTTTTCGAGCTTGAGCTCCATGTTGGTCAGATGCTTGTCGGGCATGGTCTTCCACAGCGCCTTGACCAGTTCGCCGTCCTTGGCCCACTCGGACTTCTGCCCGTCCGGCAGCACGATGTCCACCTTGCCCTCGCAGGCGTCGAGCTTCGCAAACAACTTCTCGGGCTTCTGAATGTTATAAATTTTCATTTTTTAGTCTCCTTTCACGAATCAGACTACGTCTCACACTCTCTTCTCACGCACCTGCCCCTTGCAGGCGCGCCGTATGGCGAACCAGAGCCCGCGCCTGCCGCGTGGACCGCTTTCATGGGGCGCTTGGGTACGCCCGGGTTTTCACGCGGCGGAGGGGATGGTCGCCCTATGCCGAGCCGATGGACTACTCCTCGGCCGGCACCACGAAATCGGACAGCTTCTCCGAAAAGTCCATGATGACTTCGTCCGGCATATCGCCGGTGTCGATCACCAGATTGGTCTTATCGGCGTACATCATCGCCAGCACGCCCAGCGTCGACTTCGGGTCGGCGGCGAACTTGTTCACGCGCAGGAACATTTCGTAGGGGAACTGATTGCAGATGTTGCTCAGACGCTCGGCTTCCCTCATGTTGTCTACTTGAATCCGGATATTCACGGTATCCCTCCTTTGCCATTGATATTTGCCCCGGTTCCTTGGAACCATCTGTATTATATGGCAAAAACCTCATTCTGTCATTATGAAATGATGCACCCCACGTCAAATTCTGATTAAGTCATGTTATTTCGCTTGATATTTTCGATGCATATTGTATTCTTTGCACAACCCACCCAGACCGTAGTGCATGTTGCACAATTATATTCCTATCAATTTGCTGGGTTTTTGACTTGCCGATAAAGTTCATGCGGAGCATCGCACTAATGACACAATATGCCAGTATAATGGGTGGCATCATGCGTCAGTACGGGGGGATCGGGTTGAGGCGGCTGATGATTTTTGCGGCCTGTATTTTGCTGCTGGCGGCCATACCGGTGCGGGCGAACGGCGCGCTGGGCGCGGGCGCGCGGGGCGAGGCGGTCAAGCGGATGCAGGCGAGGCTCAACGAATTGAACTACCTCGCGGATGCCGCCGACGGCATCTTTGGCGAGCGCACCGGCGCGGCGCTGGCCGCGTTTCAGCGGGCGCACGCGCTGCCCCCGACCGGCACCGCCGACGGGGATACCTTGGAAGCACTCTACATGCCGGACGCCGCGCCCGCGCCGCGCGCGCTTAAGAAGGGCGACAAGGGCGACGACGTGGCCGCGCTGCAAGGCAGGCTGCGCCATTACGGCTTCCTGACCGGCGCGGTGGACGGCATGTACGGCAGTTCCACCCAGCGCGCGGTCAAGGACTTCCAGCGCCATCTGGCTGAGCAGGGCCAGGCGGTGGAGGCGACCGGTGCGGCCGACCTCGGCACGATGGCCTTGCTGAACGACCCCAATTATCAGCCCTACCTGTCGGATCTGGCGCGCTTCGCCACGGGCGAGGCGGTTCGGCGCCTGCAGGCGCGGCTGATTGCGCTGGGTTACATGGAGGGCGAGCCGAGCGGCATCTTCGACGAGTATACCGAGGCGGCGGCGACGGCGTTTGAGGGTGCGTGCGGCTTGCCGCTGACCGGCGTCGCCGGCCGCGAGTTCCATGCGCTCCTCTACCGCGAGGACGCGCCGCGCTCGCCCTACCCTGTGCCGCGCACGCTGACCAAGGGCGACAACGGCGCGTCGGTTCAGCGCATCCAGCAGCGGTTGATCGACCTGGGCATGCTGTACGGGGTGGCGGGCAAGCAATATGACGACGCCATGGAACAGGCGCTTGAACGGCTGGCCGAGCACCTCACCGCGCTCGAGGTCAACTGGGCCGGTGAATTCACCGATTTGCGCACGCTGAGCGTAGCGACGCAGCAGCGCCTGCTGGACGGCGCGCTGCCGGCCTACCGCGCGGACGTGGGCCTGGGCAGCAAGGGCGCGCAGGCGCTGCGCGTGCAAAGGCGGCTGAACGCGCTCGGGTACCTGCTGCACCGCATGGTGGACGGCCGGTTCGGCAAGAGCTCGGTCGCCGCGCTCAAGGCGTTCCAGCAGGCGAACGGCCTCAAGGACGACGGCAAAGCGGGCGCACTGACGCAGAACCTCCTGTTCGGGCCAGACGCTGTCGAGAACAAAACCCCGTGGCGGCTGCGCGTCAGCCTGGAGGACCAGAAGACCTATGCCTACCGCCTGGGCGAGGACGGCGAATACAGGCTCGAGCGCACGATGATCTGCTCGACCGGCCTGCTCGACGAGTGGACGCCGCGCGGCGTGTTTCTCAAGACCGGCCAGCAGGAAAAGTGGCACTACTTCTCGAAATACTACGTATGGGGGCGCTACACCTACTACATCGACGGCGACATCATGTTCCATTCGGTGCTGTTCTCCAGCCGCGACGAGGCCTCGGTCAACCCCACCTCGGTCGCGCTGCTCGGCCGGCGCGCCTCGCACGGCTGTGTGCGCCTATCGGTCGAGGACGCCAAATGGCTCTACGAAACCTGCCCGAAGGGCACGATCGTGATTGTGGAGTGATCGGGATTAAGTGACCGCGCACCGCGGTATAATGTTCCCTGTCCCTATGAAAGCGAAAGGAGAGGTCGCGGCATGGTCGGCGTGGCATTGGAGGGCGGCGGGGCGCGCGGCGCCTACCATGTGGGCGCGATAAAGGCGCTCTACGAAGCGGGCTACGCGTTCGACGGCTACGTGGGCACCTCGATCGGCGCGATCAACGCCGCCGTGCTGGCCCAGGGCGATTTTGACCCATTGGAGCGGATGTGGCGCTCGGTCACGCCCGAGATGCTGTTCAGCGACCCGCTGGTCAAGCTGCTGAAGCTGGGCGAGCGCTCGTTTGGGGGCGACTTCGTCGCGGATGTCAGAGGGCTGATCGGCGAGCTTCGCCAAACGGGGCTGCACAAGGGCGTGGACACGACGCGCATGAAGGCGAAGATCGGCGAGCTGATCGACGAGGCGCGGCTGCGCGCCTCGGGCAAGGTGTACGGCCTGGTGACCGTGTCGGTGACCGAGTTCAAGCCCTATCAGCTGCTCCTCCAGGACATCCCCGAGGGGGCGCTGCTCGACTACGTGATGGCCAGCGCCTCGTTTCCGGGGTTCCAGCCACAAGTCATCGGCGAGCATACGTTCCTGGACGGCGGGCTGTTCAACAACTGCCCGATCAACCTGCTGACCGACCTGGGTTTCGACGAGGTGATCGCCATCCGAACGGGCGGCCCCGGGCTGTTCTTCCCGCCCAAGACCGACGCCAAGATCACCATCATCTCGCCCTCGCGCGACCTTGGCAACGTGATGTCGTTCGACAACGAGCAGGCGCTGCGCAACCTTTCGATCGGCTACCTGGACGCGCTCAAGATGCTGCGCGCTCTCAAGGGCCGCAGCTACTACGTCGAGCCATGGCAAGGGTCGGATGCGGTGCAGCGCTTCCTTAAACTGCCGGACAGCCTGATCGCGGACATGCGGGGAGCCTTCATGCTGCCCGACCTGCCGCCCAAGCGCCTGTTGTTCGAGCGCATCCTGCCCGAACTCGGCACGCATTTGAAACTTGAGCACAACTACGGCTACGAGGATTTGATGCTCGCGCTGATCGAGGCCGCGGCCGCCGATGCCGGCGTCGATCCGCTCAGGGTGTTCAGCCTATCCGCACTTTCAAAAGCCATCCTGGACGCCGGCGAGCAAGCCCCCGGGAAGGAGGGCCCGCTCGCCATCCTGAGCCACCTGCTGGACCGCCGCCAACCGTTCATCCGGCAGCTGGGCCGCTTCCTGGCGCAAAGCGTGCTCGGATAGGTCGTGCGATCGCAATTTGAAGGCGTAGCGGCGCTACGTCGAGGATTTTGCAGGCGCAAGATGGCGCATAGAGCCGCCTGCGCGCGGGATTACGCGGCCTGGACGCCGGCCTCGTCCGACACGTCGCAGTTCCGGACTCCGCTCCCCTTGTTTTCCATAAGAATAATAGGATAAACGCATGTCCAACAAGCCGGCGTTAACCTATTGTGCGTCGGTGTTAACTTTCCGATGCTTCCGCCGATATATAATGATAGGTTACAGACATTTGTAATTTATGATGAATCAGGTGAAACCGGCGCTCGGGCCCCCCTTGACCGAGCGCCGGGGGAAAGTGGTGTTGGTTATGGACAGCGTACTCATGGTGGCCATCTGCCCGCAATGCGGGCGGCATTCCTACGTGAAAGGCGGCGGGGCATGCACCTTCTGCGGCGCCGAGGTGGTGCTCACGCGGGTCACGCGGCAGCAATACATGCAATCGCGGCCGTCCGACCGCACGATCCTGCTCAAAAAGATGGTCGAGACCTACGCCTCTTCCGGCCCCGGCTTCCGCGCCGACATGTACTATGAGCAGCTCAAGAGCCTGGACGAGGAAAAGATGAACGCGCTCGGCGAATCCGCGCAGTCGGGCCCCTCGTGCCCGCGTTGCGGCGGCGCGCAGGTGGAGGAAGCCCCCAAAAAGCGGGGGTTCCTCGGCATGTTCTCCGACAAAGCCGACTGGGTATGCCCGGATTGCGGCAATCGCTGGTGATGCGCGTATGCGGTTTCCCCCTTTGGAGGGATGCCCGGAGGACGGGGTGGCGACCTGATTGCAGTATTCGGCGTTCCCGTTGCGGGGCGTCGAGTTCAGACCATCGCATCCGCGCGTTTCCCTCGTATACCTACGCGCGAACCGGAGGCTCGAAGCCGCCCCGGTTCGCGCTTTTCTTTTCCCGCACGCTGTGGTATGATAAATCCATGGACGAGAATCGCATGGGCTTTCATCATCTGCCGGTGTTGCTCGCCGAATGCGTGGGCGGCCTCGCAATCCGCCCGGACGGCACCTACCTCGACGGCACGCTGGGCGGCGGCGGGCACAGCGCCGAAATCCTGAAACGGCTGGGCGCAAACGGGCGGCTTTACGGCATAGACCGCGACGAGGACGCGCTCGCGGCGGCTTCCGCGCGCCTCAAGGACGCCCGGTTTGCCGCGCTGCGCGGCAACTTCCACGATGCGCGCGCGCTGCTCGGTGCCCGCGGGGTGGACGCGCTCGATGGGGCGCTGCTCGACCTCGGCGTGTCGTCGCACCAGCTGGACGCGCGCGAGCGCGGGTTCTCCTACCACGACGACGCGCCGCTCGACATGCGCATGGACCGGCGGCAGGCGCTGACCGCGCGCACAATCATCAATGAATGGAGCGAGGGCGAGATCGCGCGCGTGCTCCGGGATTTCGGCGAAGAAAGCTGGGCGGCGCAGATCGCGCGCGTGCTCGTCGACCGCCGCGCACGCTCTCCGATCGAGACCACGGCGCAACTGGTCGCCGTGATCGACGCGGCGGTGCCCAAGAAGGTGCGCGCGAAGGACGGCTCGCACCCGGCGCGGCGCACATTCCAGGCGCTGCGCATCGCGGTCAACGACGAACTGGGCCCGTTGGACCGTGCGCTGCGCGAGCTTGTCGACCTGCTCAATCCGGGCGGTCGGTTGTGCGTGATCGCGTTCCATTCGCTCGAAGACCGCATCGTGAAGAACGCGCTGCGCGGCATGGCCGACCCCTGTACCTGCCCCAAGCACATGCCGCTGTGCGTGTGCGGCAAGAAGCCGACCGTTCGGCTGGTTACGCGCAAGCCGATCACGGCGGGCGAGGCGGAACTTGCCGCCAATCCCCGCGCGCGCAGCGCGACGCTTCGGGTATGCGAAAAACTGGAGGTGGGAAAATGACGCTTTTGGTCACGCGGCGCGGCGAGGTACCGCTTCCGGCGTTTTTCCCCGACGCGACCCACGGCGCGGTGCGCGCGACCGGGTTCGAGGACATGGAGCGGTCGGGCCTGCACGGCCTCGTCATGAACAGTTACCACCTGTACAACCGGCCGGGCGCGCGGCTGATTAAGCGCCTGGGCGGGCTGCACCGATTCACCGGCTACGGCGGCACGATCCTGACCGATTCTGGCGGGTTCCAACTGTTCTCGCTGATCCGCGAGAACCCGGCCTACGGCGAGATCCGCGACGGCGAGATCATCTTCCGGCCCGACCAGGGCCGGGAGAAGGTCATCTTCACGCCCGAGAAGTGCATCCAGGCGCAGCTTCAATACGGCAGCGACATCGCGATGGCGCTCGACCTGTGCACCCACCCCGACGACCCGCCCGAGGCGCAGCGGCGCTCGGTGGAGCTGACGGTCAAGTGGGGCGCGCGCTGCCGCGCGGAGTTCGACAAGCTGACGCGGGGAATGACGGACGAAAAGCCGCTGCTGTTCGGCATCGTGCAGGGCGGCGGCGACCGCGCGCTGCGGCTGGAATGTGGGCGGCGGCTCGCCGAGATCGGCTTCGACGGCTATGGCTTTGGCGGCTGGCCGCTGGATTCGGCGGGGCAGCTGCGCGATGACATCCTGCAAGCGGCGGCGGACGCGATGCCGGACGAACTGCCCAAGTACGCGATGGGGCTGGGCCGGCCGGAGGAGATCGTGCGCTGTGTCCGGATGGGGTATGGGCTGTTCGACTGCGTGATTCCGACGCGCGAAGCGCGCCACCAGCGGCTTTATATGTTCAGGGAGAACTGCGCGACGCCCGAGGGCGTGCGGCGCGCCGACGGAAAGTTTTACGGGTTTTACTATGCGCTGGACGACAAGCATGTTGCCGACGGGCGGCCGATCGAGGAGGGTTGCGACTGCGCGCTGTGTAAGCGGCATTCGCGCGCGTACCTGCACCACCTGTTCAAGGTGGGCGACGCGCAGGCGCTGCGCCTGGCGACCGCGCACAATCTCAGGTTTTACGGCCGGGTGATGGAGCTGCTGCGGGCGGAAGAATAGCGGGTTCCCGCTTGAGCGGTGAAGGGATTCTTAAGGGTAAAGCCCTTGAGCGGGGCCTGGGCGGCGTCCCTGATGTCCTGAAGTACATAGGCGTTGCCGGCAGGCAGCGTCTATGTACTTCAGGACGAGTTCTCCGCCTCGCAAAACCGCGCACCCTTCGTAAGGCGACCTGTGGTCGCCCGCGCCCCCGACTGCTGAAGGAAGCCTATCTGGAAAACCGCTTGTTAATCAGCTTCACAATCTCCACCATATCGTCTCTTTCGGCCGGCGTCAAGGCGGTCGCGTAGGCAATCATGCGATTGATCGAAGGATCGTACATGATCGCCGGCTCATCGTCGCCCAAAATCTCACCCAGCGTAAGGCCAAGGCCGTCTGCAATCTTGTTCATCGTCGTGATCGTCGGCGCTTTCTTGCCCTGCTCGATGAACCCGATATAGGACGCGGACAATTCGTCGCACCGCAGCGATAGCTCAAGCTGGGATAGTCCCGCCTTTTCCCGAAGCTGCCTTATCCGCTTCCCAAACGCTTGCGCGGTCATTCGCCTCACTCCTTACCAATTTATGATAGGAGTACAATCAACGCATGACAACATCGATAGATATGATGTATAATCCTATCTATAGATATTCTTTAGAGTGGAGGAAATGCCTATGAGCGGTTCACTCGACTACAGGGGGCTTGGGAAGGAGATACGACGCCGTAGGAAGCGATTGCGAATGACCCAGCGGACGTTGGCCTCGCAGGCGGGCATTTCCTTGTCGTTTCTTGGACACATCGAAAGGGGAAGCCGAAAGGCCAGTGTCGAAACACTGGTAGGCATTGCGATTGCTTTAGACGCCTCCATGAGCGACTTGCTGTGCGATTCTTTGCCGGTCAAGGGCAGGGTAAATGATTTCCCATCGTTAGAGGAAGACGTCGAGGTCATTCGCAAGGCGTTGGACAGGATTGTGGGGAAAGCATAGCGCATAAGGCGCGTATCCAGGGGGACGGGCGAAGCCGGTTTTGCGGAACAGGGACGGACTCGTCCCGAAATGTCGGGTGTCGCCCTGTGGGCGACACCCGACATTTTGGGACATCGGGAACGCCGCGCCGCCGCAGCTCGAAACCAGCCGCGCGGTTCTTGTGTTCTGAGGGCGGATACGGCGGCGCGGGGAGCCAAGAACGGGGGTTTGGTGGCTCCGCCCCCAAACCCCCGCCAAAGGGCTTCGCCCTCTGGACACCCTTCACGCCGCGGCGGGAAGGGCCCCTCCCCTCACAGCGCCACCAGCTTCCCTTTGTCCATCTCGCTGACCGTGTCGCACAGCCGGTCGATGTCCAGCGGATTGTGGCTCGCCAGCAGGATCGTGCGGCCCTCCTTTTGCAGCCGCCTGAACAGAGCGCGCATTTGCCGCACGCCGTCGTTGTCCAGGCCGTTCATCGGCTCGTCCAGGATCAACAAATCCGGGTCCTCCATGATCGCCTGCGCGATGCCCAGCCGCTGGCGCATGCCCAGGCTGTAGCGCGACACCCACTTGCGGCTGCCCGGATCCAGCCCCACGCGCTCCATCGCCGCGCAAATCTCCTCGCGCCCCACCGCCCGCCGGATGTCGGCCAGGAACTTCAAATTCCGGTAGCCCGAGTAGTTGGGCAGGAACCCCGGCGTCTCGATGATCGCGCCCATGCGCGGCGGCATCTCGATCTCCACGCCCACGCGCTTGCCGTCCACTTTGACCACCCCGGCGTCCGCGCGCGTCAGCCCCGCGATGCACTTGAGCAGCACCGTCTTGCCCGAGCCGTTGCGCCCCACCAGCCCGTGGATCAGCCCGGTCTCGAACCGCGCGCTGACAGATCTGAGCACTTCCTCCCGGCCAAACGACTTGCATACCCCCTTGAGCACGATCACAACAACATCTCCCTTCGCTTGGTCAGGCGCGCGCACCAAAACACAAGCCCCGCCGTCAGCCCCGTCAGCACGACAAACGCATACCACACCGGCGGCCGGCCCATGCCGTCGCCGTAGTCGAGCGTGGTCAGCCGCGACAGCGTGACCGGCGAGAAATAAAACGCCTCTGTCCCGAAAAATTCCTCGATCACCGCGTCGAACAGCAGCGGCGCGGACGCGGCCAGGAAACCCAGCCGCGAAGCGAAGCGCACATTCACCGCGAACTGCGTGAGCGCCAGCGAAGCGTAGGCCAGCGCGTGCAGCGCGAGCGTCAGCCCCATCGCCTGGATCGGCGCGTAGGCGTCCATCACCCAGGGGTCGTAGTCGAGCATCGTGTCGTATTGCTCGTACAGCCCGTTTTTGACCAACCCCTCGAGCCCGCCCGACCACCCGGACGACCACTCGGCCCACGGCAGCTGGAACAGAAGCAGCGCAAGCGCCACGACAGCCAAGTAGAGCGCGCTCATCGCAACCGTATACAGCACCTGCCCGCGGCCCCATGCGCCGCGCCCGGTGCGCGCGATGATGTAGCGCTGCGTCTCGTCGGTCAGCGGCACGTCAAACAGCAGCATCAACCCCATCAGCCCCGCCATCATCGTGATCTGCGCGTCGCTGAAGAAATAGGCGGTCATGCCCGGCCAGCCGAGCTTCAGGTTTTCCACTTGCAGCATCAGCCGGATCGGCGCGAACTGGTTCTCCACGTACAGCAAGGTCAAAATCAGCACCGCCCACGCGCGCGGCGTGGCGATCAGCCGCCGCAGGTTATGGCGCGCGCAGGCCCGGGCGTTACGCATTGCGCAGCCTCCTCCCCGCGCGCAGCGCGAAGGTCAGCCACAGCGCGGCGCACAATACCCCGAACACGATGGCGCCCGCCGCCAGGGTCAACGGCGGCGGCAACCCCGCCGCGCCGGTCTCGAGCAGCGTCACGTCGAGGAAGGGCGGCAGCAGCAGCGCCTGCCCCAGCTCCTGCAGCAGCCGGTGCAGCACCAGCGGCGCGCACAGCGTCAGCGGCACGTTGGGGTAAAAGGCGGAGAACGCCAGCGCGGACAGCGCCCAGAACGCGCCCGAGCAAGACGCCAACAGCAGCCGCGCGCCGTAATACTTGAGGTACGCGCCCGCGCCGCCGCCCAAGAGCAGCGTCTCAAGCCCCTCGATGTCGCCGATGAACGGCTCGCGCGACCAGTCGGGCGGGAACCACAGGTTCAGGAACACGACAAAGGCCAGCATGCCGAGCGCCGACGCGAGCGCCCCCGACAGCGCGCAGGCGGCGGCCTTCGAATGCAGGTACCGGCGCTTGCCCGAGCGGGACACCGCGGCGGCCGCAAAGCCGCTCCTCCAATCGGCGCAAAACCCGGTCGCAAACGGCAGCGCCGAAAGCAGCGGCATCACGGGCGCGACGAAGCCCATCGACGAACTGAAGAAAAAGGCCATCAGCGCCTCACCCTCCCGGCCTGTGAGCAGGTATGACACGCTGTGCAATTGCAGCAGCAGGCCGAAAAGCGCCGCCCCCCACAGGTACGGCCCCAGCGCGCGCCGCCGGTCGAGCGACAACAGAGCAAATCCCTCCCAAATCGGTATACATTGATTATGTCACGGAACCCCATTCAATGGTAGGGGCTTTGCGTAAAGGATTTGATTGGTGTATAATGATGGTCATACGGACGGAGGCGACGACGGATATGAAGATACTGGTCCTCAACGGGCCCAACCTGAACCTGCTGGGGCTGCGCGAGCCCGATCTGTACGGGCATCGCGACTACGCCGCGCTGTGTAAGCTGATCGAGCGCGAGGCGGCGGCGCAAAACGTCGAAGTAGAGATTTACCAATCCAATCACGAGGGCGCGCTGGTGGACAGGATTCAAGCAGCCTATGGGCGCTTCGACGGCATCGTAATCAACCCGGCCGCCTACACCCACACCAGCGTCGCGCTACTGGACGCGCTCAAGGCGGTGAGCCTGCCCGCGATCGAGGTGCACATCTCGGACGTCAGCCGCCGCGAGGACTTCCGGCAGGTATCCTATGTGCGGATGGCCTGCATCGATACCATTCAGGGGCAAGGCTTTGAGGGCTACGTCGAGGCCATCCGGCGGTTGAAGCAACACGCGGGCGCGTGATGCGGAACCCATTCCCCTCGCGAGAAAGCAATGGGGGCCCCGCGCGCCGCAACCGGATCAAACGAGCAATCCAAAGGAGGCAGACATCCCATGAAGAAGCTGCTTTGCGCGCTGTTCATTCTGCTGCTGGCCCGGACCCCCGCGCTGGCCGAGCCGGCGCAGGCATATGACGCGCCGGTATCCGTCGAACCGGAGTCCTTCGAGCCCGAGGATCCCATACCCAGCCCCGTCAAACCCGACGCCCCCGAACCCGGCATCGCCGAACCCGACATCGCCGAACCCGAGTACGGCGAATACCAAAACGAGCGGGACGGCTACCGGATCGGCTTCCCGGCCGCGTGGACCTTGCTGCCTTCGCAGAGCATCGATCACTTCCTGGACGCGCTGGCCAGCGGTGAGGTGGCGATCGAGGGCATGGACGCATCCAAGCTCGCCGCCTACAAGCGGCAAATCGTAGACGCCGACATGATGCTGTGCATCGCGCCCGACGCCTCGATCAATGTAAACGTGACCTACCAGCAACTGCCGACCCACCAGTCCACCGCGACGGTCAAGGCAATGGTGCCGGACATGCGCGCGCAGTATGCGCGCCTGTTTCCCGGCTACGCGCCCGACGGCGCGCCGAGCGTGGCCGTGATGGGCGAGCGCGCGTTCGTGCTCGCGGGCGGCAGCTATACGCTGATGGACGCGGACATATTGATGGAGCAGGCGCTTTTGTGCGAAGGCACGACGCTCTACGCGATCACCTTCACCGTCAACCGTTCGCTCGCCCCCGACATGGATGCCTTCTATGCCATGAAGGACGCGATGCTTCAGTCGTTCGAGCCGGGAAAGCAGATTTCCACCGACAGCACGCCGTCCGCGGCGGACGCGTCGATCGTGCCGCCCAGCTGATCGGTAAGCGCCCGCGCGATCGACAGCCCCAGCCCGGTGCCGCCGCCGCGACCGGTCTCGATCGTATAAAAACGTTCGAAAAGCCGCCTGACGCTCACCTCGTCCAGCCCTTCCGCACGGTTGGAAAACAGGATCACGCCGTCCTTCGACAGCGCGATCCGCAAATCGCCGCCCGAATATTTCACGGCATTTCCCATGACGTTGCCCAGTACGCGCGCGAGCGCCGCACGGCTCATCATACGTTCGACCGGCGTTTCGGGCAGCGAAATCACCGGCTCCATGTTCCGCCCGCGCAGCGCGTGATAATGGTCGGCGACGCATTCCTCAATCGCCTGGTTCAGGCTCACGCGCTCCCGCTCGCCCGAGAAATCGGTCGAGCGCACCACCGAGTAGCGGAACAGCTCCTCGGTCAACGCCTTGAGCGCCTCCGCCCGGTTTTCGATGATGTTCAGCTGCGCCCGCACTTCCTCCGGCAGCTCTGCCCGGCGCAGTAGCTCCAGATGGCCGCAAATCGCGGCCAACGGCGTGCGCAGGTCGTGCGATATGTTGGTCACCGCCTCGGTGAGCCCGCGGTCGCCCGCCTCGTAGCGCAGCCGCGCCTTGCGCAAATCCTTCAGCGCCCGGTCGATGTCCCGCGCCAGCGCGCGCAGCTTGCGGTCGGCGGTCGAGATGTCGATGCCGACGTTGGTATCGTCTTTCAGCCTTGCGGCGAACGCAGCGCTCAGTTCATCCGCCGCCCGGCGCATGGAAGCAATCTTGCCCGACAGCAGGCAAATGATCAGCGTGCAAACGCCGCAAAGCAGGTACATCATTTCAAATCCTTCTCCTTAAAGAGGAACGCGCCAAAGCCGTTGCACAGCAGAATGTATAAGCCTGCGATCAGCGCCACGCGCCCCGGATTCGGTATCTCCCGCCGCGCCAGCTGCAGCATTTGCCCGGTCGGCAGGATGTCCAGCGCCTGTTGCCAGGCCGGTCGCTTATGCTCGTCCAGGTAGAGCGGATTGGGCGTTTCTGCGCTTTTCTGCACGCCGTTTTCCGTAATCGTAAAACCGCTGTTGAACTTGGGCTCGTCCAGGCGCGCGCCGATCCGCCCCGCGACGGTCATGAGCGCCAGCATGCCCAGCAGGCAGACTACGACGACCGCCGTCCGGTTGGCCGTCAGCATGGCAATCAGCGTAAAGATGGCCGCAAACGCCACCAGCACCAGCCAGCCGAGCGCGATCCACAGCAAAAGCTGTGCCACCGGCATCCGAAAGCCGCCCAGCAGCGCAAGCCCGACCGTCAACGATACGGCGGCATACGCCAGATGTATCATCAGCCCCGCCGCGGCGCAGGTGACGAAGCCCGACAGGTATACGCCCGCGCGGGTACCGCCGGTGATCAGCTTGTTGCGAATGGTGCCGTCCGCGTATTCGGTCCCGAGGAATGCGCCGCAAAACGCGGCGAGCGCGAAGCCGACAAAAACATAGGAAGGGAAGAACCCGTCGTCCAGCGGCCCCGTTTGCTCGTGCAGGGCCTGCTCCCCGTAGGCGTAAACCCCGATCAACGCCACGGCGGCCACGCACATCCAAAAACTTGTGCTCTTAAAGAGCCGCGCGAAATCCGCGCGCAACAGCTTACGCATGAGCGCCACCCCCGATCAGGTTAATGTAGTAGCTCTCCAGGCTCTCGTTGCGCTCGGCGATCGCGCGCACCTCGCAGCCCTCCCGGGCGAGCGCCAGCGTCACCTGCGTGACGTTCCACGCCCCGAACACATCGGCCTCATGATCGGAAATGATCGCGTACTCGACGCCCAGCGCGTCCAGCACGCGCGAAAGCGCCCGTACGTCGCTGACCGTCAGCCGCGCGCACTTGCGGCAGGCAGTCTCCATCTCCTTCGCGCCGACCTCCCTGACCAGCCGTCCCCGGTCGATGAAGCCGTAGTGGGTGGCGAGCCGGGAGAGCTCGTCCAGGATGTGGCTGGAGATCAGCACGGTGATTTGCCGCTCGCGGTTCAGCCGCAGGATCAGCTCGCGCAACTCCACGATGCCCTGCGGGTCGAGCCCGCCCGTCGGCTCGTCCAGCATGAGAAAGTCGGGATCGCCCGCCAGCGCCACCGCGATGCCCAGCCGCTTAAGCATGCCCAGCGAAAAGTCCTTCGCCTTCTTCTTGCCGGTATCGCCAAGGCCCACCAATTCCAGCAGCTCGCCGATGCCGCCTTCCGAGGGCCGCCCGAGCACCCGGTACTGCGCGCGCAGGTTCTCCTCCGCCGTCATGTCGCGGTAGACCGCCGGCGTCTCGATGATCGCGCCCATCCGCCGGCGCGATCGCGCGATATCGCGGTCTGTGCGCGTGCGCCCGTACAGCCGGTATTCGCCCGACGTAGGATTTTGCAGAGCGCAGACGACGCGGATCAGCGTCGTCTTGCCCGCGCCATTCTTACCCACAAAGCCGTAGATGGCCCCCTTGGGAACGCGCATCGACAGGTCGTCGAGCGCCTTGAAGTGCTTGTACTGCTTGGTCAGATGATCGACTTGAAGGACGTATTCCATGCACTGCCTCCTGTTGGTTGATGGATCTATCGTAGCACCGCATGGTCAAGCCCCCGGTAAAGGAAACAGTAAATAAAACGGAAAGATATGCCCATTCCCCGCCTCGGAGGGGAATGGGCAAGGCCCGACGCTACGCCCCCGCCTCCCGCATCTTAAACCCGATCCCCCACACCGCCTCGATGTAGTCCTCGCCGGTCGCGGCGCGCAGCTTGCCGCGCAGGTTGCTCACGTGCACCTTGAGCGAGCTCTCCACGCAGTCCGGCGTGTCCAGGCTGATCCCGTCCAGCATACGCGACTTGGGGATCACCTGCGCGCTGTTTTGCATCAGCAGCCTGAGGATGGCGAATTCGGTCTTGGTCAGATGCACGCTCGCGCCGCCCGCCGTCACCTCGCGCGTGTCCGCGTCCAGCATAAGATCCCGGTACGCGAGGCGCGCGCCCGCGTCATGTTGGCCCGCGCGCAGCCGCGCCTCGATGCGCGCCAGCAGCTCCCGTACCTCAAAGGGCTTGGTGACATAGTCCGCCGCCCCGCAGATCAGCAGGTTCACCTTGTCGTCCACGGAAGCCTTCGCGCTTATGACGATGACCGGAATGCCGGCGAGCTTCGGCAGCACTTGCTCGCCCGGCAGGCCCGGCAGCATCAGGTCGAGCAGCACGAGGTCGGGCCGGGTGCGCCCCAGCAGCAGCAGCGCCTCCGTGCCCGAAAACGCGCGCAGCACCCGGTAGCCTTCCGCCTCAAGCGCCCGTTCGAGCATGTCCCCGATGTATACGTCGTCGTCCACGATGGCGATCGTCTTCATGGCGCACCTCCGCGCCCATTATAGCAAACCCGCCCGCGCCGGGCAAGCGGGGCAATCGTTTGAACAGGGTGGGCCGAATTTTGCGGCAATCCGCCGGCATCAAACGGCGCGGCGGCCGTCAGGGAGAGACAATGTTATGTTAAATTTTGTTTTTAATGATACATCTGGATCGGTTTGCCTGTCTTTATAGATGGTGTGACCAATGCAAAAGCATTTCACGAATACAGGCGCTTGTCATACGAAATGTTTCGAGGACGACCGAAGTGGGCGCTGTTACGAAAAATCCCGGTAACGATTCGCCCCGCGCAGGAATTCGCGCGGGTTGATTGAGAAAACAGCGGAGCGAGGCGATTGGCGTATACGCGGGAAGAGATAACTTTGTATCTCAGTGTTTGCAAGCGGGAGGCATGCCTAATGATGATGGCCCGCTCTATTGGAGGTGCAACCGGCAGACTAGACAAATTTCCAGAACATTCCGATATGGGGGTGATTTTTATACTTACGGGTCTAAACATCAAAAAGTAGGGCCAGATATGGCGGGACTTTTGATAAAAAAGTGGGCTTAAAGCAGAGCTGGAAAAATTCGATTAATCACCTGGCTTTTCGGCGCGGTTGAGATTTGCGAGCCGCTTCACATCCTGTAATATAATGGAAGGAGCAATGCATGAAATCCTTCATCTCGAAACTTACCTTGGCTGTTTTGCTGATGCTGTTCATCATGCACTTGCGGCCCGCCGCCTCCGCTGAGGCGGTGCGGAGGTATGCGCCGTATGCCGAAGACGTGTTGCTCGTCGAGACATGCAGGGATTATGCCTCCGCGCTCACCTGCTACACATTGTCCGGCTACGACCTGGTGCCGGTATGGGATTTCCGCGAGGACAATTTCGCGATCCTCGCCATGATCCCGCTGCCGGGCATCGATCGGATTGCGCTGGTCGGGCCGAAGAAGCTGATTTTGCTCGACGGCTCGGGCGGGGTCGTGTCCCGCGAGGATCACGATCTGCCCGTCAAGCGTGCTCCGGTCATCCGCTCGCCGCAAAAGCAGGCGGCCCTGATGATCCTGCCCTACGGTAAGGGATACCTGGTGGTCACGGCGCAGGGCTTTGCCCTACATGCGCGCGAATCGATTCGGCAGGATGGAAAGCCGGCCAAACATCCGCTGATTGAACAGTTTTCCATCGACGATCAGGGCCTGATTTCGATATCCGATGACGACGAGCAGTTCTCGATGGGGGAACTTGGGTTGGACGAAGCCTATGTGCTGTCGGAGAACAGGCTATACGGCTTTTCAGAGGCGTATTGGGGCGATGACCAGCCGGGCTGCAAGGTATGGTCCCGGCAAGGCGGTGAGAAACCGGTGCCGACGGCCTTGATCCCCGAACCGGATGACCCATCCAATCACAGCTACAGCGTGACCAACGACGGCGGCGTGATCTTTTGCGGACACCCGACGGGCGAAGCGGGCGCGCCCCGGTTCTGGCGATTGGATATCGAGCGCATTACGTGCGAGCCGTTGGTCGTGAGGGAGATGGCGCCGTGATGATTTGCACCATGTGACCGAAGGGGATTGCTTGATGAAGAGGCTGACCATCCTGCTTTGCTTGTTACTCCTGTGGTGCGCGGCGGCGTATGCGCAGACGCATCCGGCGGCGTTCGACGTCGCGTTGCCGCCCAAGGTTCTGGTGTCCTATGCGATGTACCAGGGGGATTGCGATGTTGCGGACGACGAATCGCATTTGCCATGCGTGGGTGCCGGCGCTGAGAGAGCCGCTCTTCGAGCGCCACAATCCTCCGCTTCATGGGGATCAAGCCTAACTTGCGTGCCATGTCGTTGGATTTGTCTATTCAGGGGAGGGATGACAGTGAGAAAATGGGAGGATACCGGTGGTTCGGATGCGTAATGGAGAACTGTAGGTATGAGCAAAGATGCGCTTGGAAAGGAGATAAGCATGAAAAGGAAGATGTTTGTCACTATGGGCTGTGCGCTGGCGCTATGCCTTTTCGTCCCCGCGTTTACTTTTGCCGCCGAGGTCTCCTTGGGGGATATCGTTCCGTCTATGAAGCGGGTCGTGCGCACATCAGAAGGGAAAGACGTGCAAGTCTATGTGGAAGGCAGGGCGATCGGCAAGGTAACCGGCGATGATCTGCAAGAACTGGTCGATGACTTTGACGAAGATGGCGTCGGGCGTATCACGGTACACGATGTCGTCTATGCCGACGACGCAAAAGATGCGGTATCTGCCCGCGCCGGGGAAGCACAGGGGCCGCCGTATGTTGTGTCTGAAAAAGAGCACAACAAAAAAAAGGGCAAAAAGAAGGAATCCAAAGCGAAGGACGAGTTTGTGATTTCCGTCGCAAAAGGGCAAATGGTGGAACTAGGCTACCGATTTTCAGCGAGCCTTTCAGCCTCGTTAAGCGGTGGGTATCACGATTATGTCAGGCTCAATTTGGCGGGGAAAATAACCTGTGCCATCAGTGCATCCTCGATTTACAAAGGGCCACCCGAGCGCAGCAGCGAAAACACGCGACTATATTACATAAGATTTATGGAATATTCCGGCAAGTACGTACAATATAAGAAATGGCCCGACGGTTCAACGACCGAAACGAGGAGCGGCACCTTCAAAGAGCCCAGCAGGTATTTCAGCGTTTCTGTCGACAAGAAAATTTGAGACAACGCCGCATGAAGCGGGCGCATGCGGGCGAGGTGATTTACGTCAGATTGGGCTTGCAGGATCCGTAATCCTTTCAATGCCGGAAGAAGGATCCACGGATCCTCCTTCCGGCCCGTGCTTCGTACTCAACAATTTGCACAGCGATTTAGCATAGCGCAATTCGTACTATGTGAGCAAAGGAGCCCACAATGCCCCCAATCATTGTAACGCTGCTCACCCTGATCCCCGCTTGTATCCCGTTGTTTTTTCGGGGTTTCGATCCTGCGAAAGTCCAAGCGCGCCGTCCGCTTCAAGGACGCGCGCGTCAGGCGGGTTGCCGCCGGGTGCTGCTTTGTGGAGACGCGATCCTCCTCGTCATGGGCAGGCTGAACGGCATGCGTTGATGCACGAGGATGCGTTCGTCATCGTGTCCGCCTCGGCGCTTGCGATTCCAATCCTTTTGGTGCTCGTGCTCATCGTCAAGTACCGTGTGCGCGAAGAAGCGTGAGGGCTGCCGGAATCCCCTTCGCGGCCTGTCGGCAGAGGCGTGTGATATACGGAAAGGCGATGAACGTGCGCATCGGGTTGATCGTGATGACTTCGCCCGTGCGGCCCGCCGGGAGCGGGCGGATGCCATCCGCCCCTACGGAGGCGGGGTGAGCTCCTCGGCGTGCCTCCCATTCCCCTCCTGGGAGGGGGCCCTCAGGCGGGGTGGTAGCCCCCGCGGGGCGTGGCCTCGTATTTCCCCCGGCGCGGCCCGGCACCGCCCTGGCGTCCTCCGTCCTGCCAACAGGTTACCACCCCGTCGCTTCGCGCCACCCCTCCTGGGAGGGGAATGGAACGGGGCGTGCGGCCCGGCGGGAGCGGTCGGATGCTATCCACCCCTACGGCGGCTCTGCGCGGCGGACGGCGAGAAATGTTCACGGATTGGTCATTCACGCGTTGTCTGTGGCCACCCGCGCATCCTGGCCGACGCAAACGGGAATCAAGTGACAGGAGGAGCGATTTCATGGACCATCTGCTCAGGTGTATGCCGGCGCGGCTGTATGCCACGTCCGCGTGCTCGATTTGGAACTTCCCCTGGCATGTGATGCCGGGCCAATTCCTCATGCGCGCGTTTCGGCGCGTGCGCGATACCGCGAAACGCAATTCGTTTATCGTAGATGAGGATTTCATCTTCTTCCTGTCAAGGTCGCTGTCGGAGGGCGACAGGTACGTCCTCACGGATCACGTCGAGTATCTGTACGCCATGAGGGAGCGAGGCTATACCGACCTCAATATGCGGCTCGTATCCAGGAACAATCCCGGACAGGCCATGCTGGATCGGCTCGAAACCCTTCAGGACGCGGTCGCAAAGAACCATCTGCTTGAGCTGGTCGACAGGCAAGCGTCCCGCCTCGGGCAATGCGCCTTCGCGGGACATACGGATTGGCCGGACGATACGCTGCTGCCCGCGCTTCTTTTGAACGCGCCGGGCATGGAGATGTGGTCGCTTCGAGGCGACCGTTGGATTGAACTGGATCAGCATGTGCGCATCGCGATCTACTACAGGCGCAGGGACGGCGGCGCCCCTTGCGCCGAGGTGTTTTCGTCCGAATACCTGGACGACCTTGCCCAGGGCAGTATCCGATACGTCGTTGACCACGCGCTGGTGCCGGTCGCGCTCGATCTGCCCGAAATGGAGGTGCGCTTTTTGATGCCGCCGGCCGGCGGCAGGTACGCGGACTCAAAATACTACAAGATGGTGACGGACCGCGTCGGCGCGCATGTGATCGACAACGACGACGGTTTCATCCAGAAGCAGTTGGATCATAAACATCCGCGCCGCGAAAGCGCGCGGCTTTATCGGCAAATGTTCGACAAAACGCGGAAGTTATGGGAACTTTCGTGATCGCACGCCGTTAAAGGTGCGGCCCGCCCGATAGACGGTCGCGGCGCGCAAATACCCGTTATCGGGCCAAGCGGGCGTCGACTTGCGGGGGTATGAGCTTGCGCCTCATCCCGCGCCGCCCAGGAAACGGTCGTAATTGCGCTCGAGCGCGGCCTCCGCTGCCTCGGCCGCAATGCCGCGGATCTCGGCGATGGCGCGCGCCTCATCGCGGAGCACCTCCGGCAGCGCCTCGGCGGGCGCGGGGGCGCTTCGCGCCCAGCGCACGGCTTCCATGCCGTCGGATTCAATCAGCAGCCTCTCCAGCGGCGCGAGCGCGGCCACACGGCGCACGGCGGGGTTGGTCCGCACGTCCGGCCCGATCGTGAAATAGCAATCCTGTTCGAGGAAGCCTAAGGGCGGCCGGTCGCAGGAATACCAGTGCACCAGCTTGCGCACGGTATAGGGCCTGAGGATCCGGGCGACTTCTTGCTCCGCGCCCTTGGTGTGCAGCACGACCGGCTTTAAGGTGCGCTGCGCGTAGTCGAGGTTAAAGATCAGCGCCTCGATCTGCGCGCGCATGGGCGTATCGCACCAAGCGGCATCCAACCCGGTCTCGCCCACGACCGGGCATTGATCGAGCCATGGCAGCATATCCTCGGCCGCGTATGCCCCCGCCTTCCATGGATGCAGCGCGCAGCAGGGCGTGAACAGCTTGCGCTGCGCGCAAACCGCCAGCACCGAGCGCGCCGAATCCGGATCGGTGCCGCACATAAGGGTGCGCACGCCGCCGCGAATGCGCGCGTCGATTTCCCATTCATCCCCCAAGTGGGCGTGGGCGTCGATCATGTCCCGGCTTCCCCCTTGATGCTTGCGTATAACGCCCGCCGCAGCGCCCCTTGGTCGTACAGCCAATCGCGCGTGCGCTCCTGCTCGCGCACTTCGACCTCCCGCACGACGCGCGTAGGCGTGCCGCCCAGCACGTAGATTCGATCGCTCAAATAGATCGCCTCGTCCACATCATGCGTCACCAAGAGCGCGGTGCGATTGAGATTCTCCTTCATCGCGGACAGCCAATCCTGCATGTCGCCGCGCGAGATCACGTCCAGCGCCCCGAACGGCTCGTCCAGCAGCAACACATCCGCGCCGCAGAGCGCGGTGCGCAAAAACGCGGCGCGCTGGCGCATGCCGCCCGACAGCTGATTCGGGTAGACGCGCTCGTACCCGGCCAGCCCGAAGGCCGGGAACAACGCCGACGCCCGCTCGCGCGCACGCTTGCTGTCGCCGTGAATCCAGCCGTACAGGCAGGTGTTTTCGAGGATGTTCTTCCACGGCAACAGCAAATCGTTCTGCGGCATGTAGGCCAATCGCCCGCTGCCGCCGTCGATCGGCTGCCCGTCCACCAGCACTCTGCCCGCGTCCGGACGGACGTACCCGGCCAGCAGGTTCAGGATCGTCGACTTGCCGCAGCCCGACGCGCCCAGGAGACTTACGAATTCCCCCTCGGCCACTTGCAAGGAAATATCCTTGAGCAACGGCTTGCGCTCGTAGCGAAAGCACACAGCGCGCAATTCGACCTTCGGTATGTTACGGCTCATGCGCTTCGGGCAGGAACTCGTTGGTGAAAAGCTGATCGGCGGCGATCGTCCGAGCGATCACGCCGTATTCCAGGCAAAACCCGGTATATGCGTCCCACACGCCTTGCTTCATCTCGCCGAAGCGCGGCGCGTCGTCAATGTACTTGTCCGCCAGGTACCGCTGCGACTGGGTGAGCATCTCGATGTCGTAATCGGGCGCGTACTTCGCAAGGATCTTCGCCGCCTCGTCCGGATGCGCCGCCGCGTACGCATAACCCCTCGTCGTCGCGCGCAGGAAGGCGCGCAGCGCGTCCGGGCGGTTCGCAATCATGTCCTCGCTGGTAATCACGACCGGGGTATAGTAGTCGAGCCGGGGATCGAGGTCCTTGATCGGCATGTAGTCGATCGGAAAGCCGTTGACAGAGCATTTGACATTGTCCCAGGCCTCGTAAAACCACATGATATCCGCGCGGTCCTTGAGCGCAGCGAAGCCCGTGCCGTCGGAAATGACCCGATTCAACTTGTTGAAATCCGCGCCTGCGCGCTCCATCACCGCGCGCAACACCGCTTCCTCGCCCGGCCCGCCCCAACCGGCGTAGGTCTTGCCCTCGAAATCCTTGGGCGAGGCGATGCCCCGGCCCGCAAAGCTGGCAAAGCCCGATGTGTTGTGCTGAATGATCGCGGCGATCGCGCGAATCGGCAACGGCTCCTCGGCGGCGCGCGCGACGGTCACGTCCTCCTGATAGCTGATGCCGATCTGACCCGCACCCACGGCGATCAGCGTGCCGGTCGCGCCCCCGGTCGGCTCGACGATATGAATGTCCAGCCCTTCGTCTTTATACCAGAGCTGATCGAGCGCCACATACAGGCCGGTGTGGTTGGTGTTGGCGACATAATCGAGGATGACGGTCAAATCCTCCTGCGCCAGCGCGGGCACGCACAGCGCCAGCGTCAGCACGGCAAGCAAAACAATTTTCTTCACGACAAGACCTTCTTTCTTCTTAAGTGTGGCATCGCGGCCCTGCCCAGCAGTTCCACGACGCCGTTCATCAGGATGGACAGCGCGACGATAATCAGCACGCACGCGAACATCTTGTCCAGCGCATAGCTGTTCTTTACGCGCAACAGGTAGTACCCCAACCCCTGTTGCGAGGCGACCCACTCGCCCACCACCGCGCCGGTGATCGAGTAGGTGGCCGCCACCTTGAGCCCGGAAACCAGCGACGGCAGCGCATAGGGAATCTTCACCAACCCATACACCTGCAGCCGGGACGCGCCGTAGGAGCGCACCAGGTTCACATAATCCGCGCCTGTGCCGCGCATCCCGTCCGCGAAGCCGACGGCGATCGGGAAGAAGCACATCAGCGTGACGGTCAGGATTTTCGGCGCGAGTCCGAACCCCAGGTAGATGATGAGAATCGGGGCCAGCACGATCATCGGCACGGTCTGCGTCACCACGAGGATCGGGTATACCGCTTGGCGAAAGCTGGGAAACGCGTCCATCAATATGCCCAGCGCCAGCGCCAGCACCAGCGCAATCAGCATACCGGAAGCGGCCTCCGCCACGGTCACCCCGGCGTGCCCCGCGAGCGCATATGCGTCGGCCATCAGCGCCCGAATCATACCCGACGGCGTCGGCAGCACGTACGCCGGCACGCGCATCAGCCGCACAAGCGCCTCCCACAGCGCGGCGAGCGCCAGGCACACCCCGGCCGGAAGCAGTTTTTTCACGTGCAATCTCCCCCCTTTCCCCAAAAAACACCGCGACGGTGCACATACCGTCGCGGCAAAAAACGTCATATGTTTCCTGCGTTGGCATTATCCAAATCAGGTAATGCGGGTCGAAACCTTTGGGGCTGTCGTCATGAGCCCCCTGGTTTCCTCTCAGCCTGTCACACAAGCTCCCCGGTATGCCCCATTATTATAATCCCCGATCCGTCCGCCGTCAAGCCCAGAAAACCGCACGGTCGCGGCCAACGCATGTATATGGCGGCGATACGGAATGACCGCCGCCGAAGGGAGGATGCGCCATGCAGCTCACCGCCGCGAAGTTTGGCCGCCGTGAATGAGGCCCCGTTCCCGGTCAAGGCCATCACGCCCGACGCTCTTCTAAAACTGTAGGACTTGCGTGCTTTACAAAGACGTGCTATAGTTCAGGTAGGTACTGAACAAAACCATGAAAAGAGGTTCCGGGTATCTGATGCCAGATTGTAAACAGATCGAATTGGCGGACAGGCAACTTACGGGCGAGGTTCTGTCCGCCGACGACCAATTGCGTTACAAAGAGGTCGAGCTGACCGACAAGCCCTGGATGGACGAGCTGTTCGCCATGGGCGAACGGGGGTCGCTCGAATACAACTTCACCAGCTGCTTCGTGTGGCGGCACGTCTACAAATACCGTATCGCGCGCGTCGGCGACCGGCTGCTGCTGATGTCGGACCCCGAAAATCCGACGTTCCTGTTCCCCGCGGGGCGCGGGCCGATTGAGCCGGCGATTGAGCGCATGGCGCTGTACGCGCGCGCCGCGTCCGTCCCGCTCAAGTTCCATACGGTGCTTAAGAAGGACAAGGACTGGCTCGAGGCGGCCTACCCCGGCCGGTTCGCGTTCGAGGACTTCCGGGATGGGTCCGACTACGTTTACGAGCGGGAACGCCTGGCGACGCTCAAGGGCTCGAAGCTGTCCGCCAAGCGCAACCACATCAACCGCTTCCTCGAAAACCATCCCGATTGGACCTATGAGCCGTTGTCGGCCGCCAACATCGAGGAGACGCGGCGGATGAACATGGCTTGGTGCGTCGAGGCCAGCCGCCGCCAGGCGGCCGATCTCAGCGACGAATACTGCGCCGTGGAGCAGGCGCTGCGCAACTACGACGCGCTTAGGCTATCCGGCGGCTTGATCCGCACCGGCGGCCAGGTCGTGGCATTTTCGATCGGCGATCCGCTGAACGACGACACCTTTTTGGTGCACTTTGAGAAGGCTTTCTCCGACATGCAGGGCGCGTACCCGATGATAAACAAGCAGTTCGTATTGGAAAACTGCATGAATTACACCTACGTAAACCGCGAGGACGACACCGGCGCGCCCGGCCTGCGCAAGGCCAAGCTGTCCTACGACCCGCACCACCTGGTCGAGAAATACACGGCGATCCTCGTGGGCAACCTGAACCCGTGATCCGCCTGGCGCAGCCCCGGGATTACGCGCAGCTTAAACCGCTGTGGTCGCGGGTGTTCGGCGACAGCGCGCAAGCGGTGGATGCTCATTTCGCGCTGCGCCACCGCGACGAGGACATGCTGGTCTGGGCCGAGGACGAGCGGATCTGCGGGATGCTGACGATGCTGCCGTTGACGATCATGCAAAATGATGCGGCCTACCCCGCGCGCTACATCTACGCCGTGGCCACCGCGCCCGAGCGGCGCGGCCGGGGCATCGCCGGCGAATTGCTCGAGCGCGCGGGCGAGTTGATCCTCGCGCGCGGCGAAGCCGCGGCCGTACTGGTACCCGCGTCGAAGAGCCTGTTTGATTATTATGAGAAGCGCGGCTACCGCACCGCCTTTGCGCTGAACGTGGTCGACGCCGACGCCGGTGCGCTGCCGCCCTGTTCCGATGCGGGGACGCTCTCGCCCTGCGCAAGCGCCGACTACACGCGCATCCGCGACCGCGCCTTCGCCCAAGCCGGGCTGTACGCGCGCTGGGACGAGCGCGCGGTCGACTACGCGCTGGGCATCTTGGGCGAGGGCGGCGGGGCTGCTCGCCTGACATTGGGCGGCGGAGAGGGCGTCGCCGCCTGGTCGCGCGAGGATGATTGTGTGCTGGTGCGCGAGCTGGCGCTCCTCGGCATCGACGTGCCCGCCGCGCTCGCGCTGCTGCACCGCGCGGTAGGCGCTCCTTCTTACCGCGTCCGTCTGCCCGCAGGCGCCCAGCCGAACGCCGAAGCGACCCCCTTCGGCATGATCCGCTGGTTCATCCCCGAGCCCGCGCCAATGGACGCGCCGGGCTATCTGTCGCTGGCGCTCGATTAGGTCTACTGGTACGCGTTGATAAGCATCACCACCAGCGGCCGGTCGGTCTCGTTGATGTAGGCGTGGGGCACGTCGGGGATGAAACTGAACACCTCGCCCTCCGCCACGTGATGGCGCTCATCCTTCACCTGCATCACCAGGTCGCCTTGAACCGGAAAACAATGCTCCCAGAGGTTGCTGCCAAAGTGGGGCGCGCTGTCCCAACTGGTATGGGGCGCCAGTTCCTGGCGAATCACCTCGAAGCGGTTGGCCGGGTCATATTCGAGCATCACCAGCAGTTGACAGCCCTTCTTAAACCGGAGCAGTCGCATCTCGCGCTTGTGGATGACCCGGCGCACCTCGCGTTCGGGCGACGCGAACAACTCGGACAGTGAAATCTTCATTCCGCTGTTGATCTTGTTCAAAATGGTCAGCGTGGGACTCTTGCGGCCGCGTTCGATGGCGCTGAGCATGCTCACGCTGACACCCGTCAGCTTCGAGAGCTGCTCGAGCGTCAGTTGGCGCTGCATGCGCAGCTCGCGGATGCGCAGCCCGGTGGGCTTGTTGATGTCTTCCATTCCATTCCCCCGTATCGTTCAGTGTTTGCCCAGCATGATGTTGAGTATTTCCACATCGGTGGCGCGCATGCCCTCGCACCCGAGCCGGCCGATGTTGCGGATCGTGCCCTCGACGCCGCCCTCGACCAGGCCCTCGCCCTCCTTGAGCGCGCGGCCTTCCTTCGCCATATCGTAGCCCATGAGCGCGGTGCTGACGGCGCTGGCGACCTTGGACGCGCAAGAGGACTTCGCGCCGTCGCACACCATGCCGCCGATCGTGCCGATCGAGTTGATGATCGTGTTGCCGATCACTTCGTAGCTCGCGCCGTCCAGGTAGGCGATGCCGGCCGCCGAGGCCGTGGCCGCGCTGACCGCGCCGCAGTAGGCCGACAGGTTGCCGATGAAGCGCTTCTCGTGGATCGAGATCAGGTTCGCCAGCGCCAGCGCCCGGTACAGCCTGTCCCGGGGCACTTTTCTTTCCATCGCGTATTCATAGAGCGGTATGGTGACCGCGATGCCCTGGTTGCCGCTGCCCGAGTTGATTACCACCGGCATCGAGCTGCCGCCCATGCGCGCGTCGCTGCCCGCGGCCGCCTTGGCCGCCGCGCGGCTCGCAAAGTTCTCGCCCGCCGACAGCAGCGTGCGCCCCACCTGCGCGCCCCATGCGTTTTTCAGCCCCTCCTCCGAGATGGCGGCGTTGTACTCGATCTGGCGGTCGAGCAGACCGCGCACGTCGTCCGGATCGAGCTGATCGGCGAACTCGATGATGTCGCGTACGTTGAGCCGCTCCTTATCCACCGGCGCGGCCGCGGCCGCCAGCTCGCCTTGTTCGAGCAGCACCTGCCCGTTCAGGCTGATGTGGTCGAACTGGTTGTGGCGCGTACGGATCGTAACGCGCGCAACATCCGCCCCCCGCGCGGCCTCCACGCGGATGTACAGGCTGCCCTCGTTTTCGGCCAGGTGGCAGTCGCACATGCCTTCGGCGACCAACCGGCGCGTCTCTTCAATGGCTGCGGGGCCCGCACCCTCGATCACCTCGAGCCCCAATGTGTAGTCGCCGCCCACCGCGCCCAGCACCGCCGCCGCCGCGATGCCCATCTGGCCGCCGGAGTTGGGCACCACCACGCCCTTGACGTTCTTGACGATGTTGCCGCTGCAATACACGTCCATGTGATCGGGCACCCCGCCGAGCACATAAGCCGCCCTCGCGCCCGCGAGCGCCACCGCGATGGGCTCGGTACAGCCCATCGCGGGGATCAGTTCGCTTGCGAGGATGGCGATGTAGTTGTCATACGCCGCTCTGTCCATGCATTTCGCTTCTCCTGCGTCTGTGTTTATTCCTGAAATGCCCGTTCGATGCCCTTGACGATCAGCATGCCCGCGACGGAGCCGCCGTCCAGCACGCCGATCGACTTGTCGCCGTAGTACGCGGCGCGCCCGTGCACGGCGCGCATGCCGCGCGTCAACTCGCTGCCGGCCTCGGCGGCGCGCGCCGCCGCCGCCCGCGCGGCCGCCGGGTCGTCCGCGCGGGCAAGGTAGGCCTCGGCCGCCGGGTACAGCGCGTCGAGCACCGTCTTTTCGCCGGGCTTCGAATGCGCGCGCTCCATGATCTTTTCGACGCCCGCCATGAACGAGCGCGCGAACGCCTCAAACGGGGCCTCCGCCTGCCCCTTGAGCGCCTTGGCCATGCCCATGAAGCCAAAGGACAAAATGGTGCCCAGCGACGAGGGCGCGGCTTCGTTAAACGCCGCGCCGCACTTCATGAGCAGCTTGCCCATGTCCTGCTCGTCGGTCGCCGCGAGGAAGTCCCTTACGGCGCAGAAGCCGCCCTCCATCGACAGTCCCAGGTCGCCGTCGCCGTTCTGCTGGTCGAGCGAGATCAGGTAGTCCTTGTTTTCCTCCATCATGCCGCACACCGAATCGACGGCGCGCCGGATCGAGTCGCGGTTCATAAATGCCTCCTACTTGTTCGCGTTTGTGTAAAATGGGGTGTTCGCCGGCGCGCGCAGCAATTCCTTCATCTGCGCGTCCAATTTGAACATGGTCACCGACAGCCCGGCCATCTCCATCGAGGTGGCGAATTCGCCGATGTGCGGCATGAACACGCTGACGAGCTTGGCTGACAGGATTTGATGGATGCGGCGGTAGACGATCAACTGCTCCTCGAGCGGCGTCGCGCCCAGGCCGTTGACCATGATCGACACCTCGTCGCCCGCCTCGAGGTGAAGCTCGGTGAACAGCTTCTCCATGATGGCGTCGGCGATCTCGTCGGCCGTCATCATCTTGCGCACCTCGATGCCGGCCTCGCCGTGGATGCCCATGCCCACCTCGATCTCGTCGTCCGCGATCGAGAACGTGGGCTTGCCCACCATCGGCACGATGCAGGGCGTGAGCGCGACGCCCATGGTGCGGATGTTGGAAAGCGCCCTGCTCGCCACGTCCGCGACTTCATCGAGCGACATCAGCCGCTCGGCGGCCGCGCCCGCCACCTTGAACGCATACACCATGCCGGCCACGCCGCGGCGCTTGTCCTTTTGCGCCTCGGGGCTCGAGCAGATGTCGTCGGCGACCAGCACGGTGCGGGTCTCGACGTCGTCCATCTCGACCATCTCGCAGGCCATGTCGAAGTTGAGCCGGTCGCCGCCGTAGTTGCCGTACAGGCACACGACGCCATTCCCGCGGTCGCAGGCCTTGATGACATCGGCCATCTTCTGCGCCGACGGCGAGGCGAACACATTGCCTACGACGCAGCCGTCCAGCATGCCCTGCCCGACGTAGCCCAGGAACACCGGCAAATGCCCCGAGCCGCCCGCGGTCACGATGCCCACCTTGCCCTCGGGCGCTTCGTAGTTCGACAGGTACATCTGCGGATCGCCGCCTAACAGCTTGACCCGGTCGCCATAGGCCGCGATGATGCCCTCCACCGTCTGAACCGCAAACTGGTCGGGCGCGTTGATGATCTTCTTCATACGATAATCACTCCTATAGAATTATATTAGCCGCCCAGGTATACGCGTTTGACCTCTTCGTTGCGCAGAAGTTCCCGCCCCTTGCCGGTCATTGCAATGCTTCCGGTCTCCATCACATAGCCGCGGTCGGCGATCGACAGCGCCATCGACGCGTTTTGCTCGATCAACAGGATGGTCTTGCCGCCCTTGTTGATGCGGATCAGCAGTTCAAAGATCTCCTCCACCACGATCGGGGCCAGCCCCAGCGACGGCTCGTCCAGCATCAGCAGCTCCGGGTCCATCATCAGCCCCCGCGCAATCGCCAGCATCTGCTGTTCGCCGCCGGACAGCGAGCCGCCCGCCTGATTCTGCCGCTCCTTGAGGCGCGGGAACATCGCGTACACCTCGTCGTAGAGCGCTTGGACGCGCGCCTTCGTCAACGACCGGTTTCCGAGCGACCCGGCCAGCAGGTTATCGCGCACGGACAGCGCGGGGAATATCTTGCGCCCCTCGGGCACATGCGATATGCCCATGTACACGATCTTGTTCGGCGCTGTGCGCGTGATATCGACGCCCTTGAACGACACCCGGCCGCCCGCCTTGGGCACGAGCCCCGACACCGCCATCAGCGCCGTGGTCTTGCCCGCGCCGTTGGCGCCGATCAGTGTGATGATCTCGCCCCGGTTCACCTCGACGCTGATTCCCTTGAGCGCGTTGACGTAGCCGTAGTACACCTGCAAGTCCTCAATCTTAAGCACGCTCGCCCACCCCCTCCACGATCAGGCCCTTGCCGAAGTAGGCCTCGCGCACCGCCTGATCGGCGCGAATCTCCTCGGGCGTGCCCTCGGCGATCTTCTGGCCGAAGTTGAGCACCAAGATGCGATTGCAGGCGTTCATGACGAACTTCATGTCGTGCTCAATTACCAAGATGGTATACCCCTTCCGGCCCAACATCTTGATGAACTCCATGAGCGACTTTGTCTCGAGCGGGTTCATGCCGGCCGCCGGCTCGTCCAGCAGCAGGATCCTCGGGCCCAGCGCCAGCGCGCGCGCGATTTCAACCTTGCGCTGCATGCCGTAGGGCAGCGTGCCCGCCATCACGTCGCCGACCTCATACATGCCGATCTCGCGGAGCACCTCGATGCTCTTCTCAACCGCATACCGCTCGTCTTCGCGGTAGCGGCGGGTGTGCAGCAGCGCGTCGAGCAGGCCTGTGCGGGTGCCCGTGTGGCAGCCGATCTTGACGTTGTCGAGCACACTCATAAACTTGAACAGCTGGATGTTCTGGAACGTGCGCGTCACCCCACGGCAGGCGATCTGCTCGGGCGTCATCCGCGAAATCCGCTCGCCCTCGAGGTACACCTCGCCCTTGGTGGGCGGATAGATACCGGTGCAGCAGTTAAAAAAGGTGGTCTTGCCCGCGCCGTTGGGGCCGATGATGCCGTAGATATCGCCCTCCCTGACCTCCATGTTGACCATCTCGACCGCCTTGAGCCCGGCAAAGTACTTGCACACGTCCACGGCTTTCAAAAGCGTCTCGCTCATTTGAGGGCACCCCCTTGGGCGACTTCCCTGCGGCGCAGCTGCCCGCCGGCCAGCATCGACCGGCTGGTGCCGACCAACCCCTGAGGCCGCAGCCACATCATGCCGATGATGATTAACGCGTAGATCACGTAGCGCCAATAACCCAGGATGCGCAGCGCTTCGGTCAACAGCGTCACGATCATCGCGCCCACGATCGGGCCCACCAGCGTGCCCTGCCCGCCGATAACCACCATGGCCAACACGTCGAATCCGGTGTCCAGCGAGAATTGCGAAGCATCGATGAAGTTGACGAACGGGGCGTAGGCCGCGCCGACAACCGCCGCCCAAAACGCGCCGTACACGAAGTTGAGCGATTTATAGGCCTTGACCGTAACGCCAAGCGACCGCGCCGCGATCTGATCCTCGCGGATGGCCATCCACGCCCGGCCCAACCGCGACTTCAGCACACGCGCCGTCAGGAATAAAAACAGCGCGCCCAGCAGCAGGAAAATATAGAAATAGTCCTTGGGCTTGAAGATCTGCATGCCGAAGAAGTCGGGCTTGGGGATCGACTTGATGCCCATCGAGCCGCCGGTGACGTCCGTCCAGGTCTGGGCGATGATGCGGATGATCTCGGACGCGCCCAGCGTCACGATCGACAGGTAGATGCCCTGAAGCCTCAGCGTGGGCAGGCTGACCACGTAGCCCACCAACGCGCCCAGCAGCCCGGCCAGCGGCAGGCACAGCCAAAAGCTGATGCCGTACCTCACGCCCAATATCGCGCAGGTGTACGCGCCCACGGCGAAAAACCCGGCCTGCCCGAGGCACATCTGCCCCGAGTAGCCGTTGATGACGTTGAGCGAGCCGGCGAGCGTGGCGTACATCAGGATGTTGCAGCCGTAGCGCACATAGACCGTCTGGGAAACGACGCGCGGGAACAGCGCGAGCGCGATGAAGATCAGGCTGAGCATCGTGATTTGCGCGGGCTTCTTCCACTCGCCCCGAAGCTTCGCCATCACATTTGTCATACTCTGCTTCCTTTCTTCGATGCGAAGCCCTGCGGACGCACGATCAACATGAGGATGAGAAAGCCGAATGCGAAGATGTCGCGGAAGGAGGCGGAGCTGAACGTGATGCCCAGATTCTCAATGACCCCCAGGCACAGCCCGCCCAGCGCCGAAAAACGCAGGTCGACGAGCCCGCCCAGCACCGAGGACGAAAACGCCTTGATCGAGTAGATGCCGCCCATGGTGGAGTAGACGGTGTAGTAGTAGACCGCGAGCAGGATGCCCGCGATGCCGCCGAAGCCGCAGCCGATCGAGTTGCCCATCATGGTCACGCGCTTGACGTCTATACCCACCAAATAGGAAGCGTCGCGATTTTGACTGACCGCGCGGAGCATGACGCCCCACCTGGTCTTGTTAAAGAACAGCGTGAGCAGGATCGCCAGCGCGACGACCAGCGCGATGATGACGATTTGGAGTAGCTTGACGTTGACGACCGCGCCGAACAGCCGCAAGGTGAACACCTGGTTGTCGATGACGCCCTGAATCGGCTTGGTGTCCGGCCCGAACACGATCTGCGCCAGGTTTTTGAGCAAGGTGCTGATGCCGATGGTGCACAACAGCGAGATGTGCCGCGGCGCGCTGAAGAAGCGCTCATAGCACACCTTGTAGACCACGATGCCAATTAAGAAGGAACCGAGGAAGGCGGCGGGAATGGCGACCCACAGACTCTTCCCCACGAGCAGGAAGATGTAGTAGGCGCTGAACGCGCCGATCATCATGATTTCGCCGTACGTAAAGGTGACCATGCCCGCCACGCCGACGATGACCGAGTAGCCGATGGCCATCAACGCGTAGATCGCCCCCTGGCACAAGCCGTTCATGAGCTGGCTGAGTATGTAGTCCATAGAAGTCCCCTCCGGGCAACCTCCAATCGCGCGGCGTGCCGCGCCCCGGGGCGAAGGGCGGCTCCGCCGCCCTTCGCCCATCGGTTACGCCTTGGAAGTTGCTTCCAATTTGCGCCGGGTGCTAAATCCCCTCCGCGCCGTACTCGAAGCCCTCGAGGATGACCCAGGTCTTGTCCTTGACGCCGCAGATCATGTAGTCGCGGCGGATGTCGCCGTCGGGGGTGAACCGGATGTTGCCGGTCAGGCCCGTGTAGTCGACTGCCTGCAGCCCATCGCGAATCGCCTGGCGGGTGACCTCGCCGTCGCCGATCGCGCGAACCGCCTCGGCGATCAGGTACACGGTGTCATACGCGCAGGCGGGATGGATCGTGGGCGCAAAGCCCGACTTCGCCATGAAGGCGTCGCGCCAGGCCATCAGCTTGGCATCCTCGGCATTAAAGAAGAACGGGGAGGTCACGATCAGGTTGTCGGGGTTGAGCATCTGATCGACCAACTGCTGCGAGGTGCCCGGCCCCAACGCGACGTGGCGTATGTCCCAACCGTCGGAATCGGCCTGATTGAAGATCGCGGCTACCGAGTTGCCCTGGTCGAGCACGATCAGCACGTCAGGGTCCGTCGCGCGCACCTTGGTCACGATCGAGGAAAAGTCGGTCTCGCCGGTCTGATAGGTCTCATGCGCCACGATCTCGAGGCCCTCTTCGAGCGCCTTCTTCTCAAAGTTGCCATAGCTGGCCAGGCCCCAGTCGGAGTCCACGCGAATCACGGCCACGCGCTGGGCGCCCAGGTATCTCTTGATGATGTACTTGGCGAGGAAGGGTGCTTCCACGTCCTGGCGGCCCATGATCGAGAAGCAGAACGGGCTCATCGACGCGTAGTCGGGCGCGGATGCGGTCGGAGACAGTTGGGTGATGCCGTACAAGTCGCAGATTTCCGCGTTGGCCTTGCACGCGCCCGAGGTGAAGTCGCCCAGCAGCGCCATGACCTCGTCGTTCTCGGCGAACTGGGTGGCCAGCGTGGTGCTGGTGACCGGCTCGCCCTCGGAGTCCTGCACGTCGATCTCGAACGTGTGACCGTTCACGCCGCCGGCCGCGTTGATCTCGTCAACCGCCATCTGGAAGGCGATCTTGAAACCCTTACCGTACTCGGAGTAGGTGCCGGTCAGAGGCGCGAGGCCGCCCAGCTTGATGACGTCGGCCAGGGCTACGGAAGCGCTCATCGCGAGCGTCAGGGCCAGGACGATGGCAAGCAGTTTTTTCATGATGCGAATCCTCCTTTTATTCCTCCAAGCGGGATGACGCCCATCGCCGCTCAAATTCCCCTTGCAGATGGAAGTGCCGACTTCTATTTGTGGAAATGCAGCTTGCAGGTCGCGCAGCCCTTGGCGATGGTGTCGGTCAGATCGAGCGTGTAACCCATGGCTTCAGCGATGCCGCGGTCGCCGTCCATGGCGATGTCGCACAGCTTGGCACAGGTCTCATCGTCAAAACCCAGCTTCTTCCACGCGTTGACCAGCGCGCAGTAGTGAAAATCGATGTGCAGGTTGGCCTCGTCGCAGCCGGTGACTTCCATCTCGAAGGTGTTCAGGCCCAGCTCCGGCAAGAACGCCGTGCGGAACTGGCGCACATCCGCCGGGTTGTCGCACATGGCCTTGAAGCCCGCGCCGTGGATGTTGCCGCAGCGCTTGATCGCCGCGCGGCAGATGGCCTCCGCGTCGGCACCCGCCTTCAGCGCCTCCTGGTAGATCAGGCCCATCCAAGTGGCACGGTGCTCAATGGCGTTTCGGTTGATGTTGACGCCCGGGTTGTTCGTGATCTTCGCAGTGTTCTCAATGGCCATGTGAAAACCTCGCTTTCGCGTCCTGTATTGCAGCCACCCATGGCGGCCGTATATACCAATTATACGATCGTCACAATTTTCTGTCAATTAGCAAAATACAAAATCGTCTGATTTTTATTTTATTGGATTTTATAAATTGTCCATTTTGTGCCGAACCCCGGTAAATGTTGTGTTTTTCCGGATTCTCCCCGCCCCATTCTCCTGCGGACGTCCTCAATCTGGGGGACCGTGTTTTGCACTATGGGAGAATCGCGCCCGCCGCGCCTTATGACCCTTCCCCAGCCTTGCGTTCGAGCGAGTAGGCGGGATTCAGCGTAACCGCACGCCCGCCCGACACCTCGACAATCGCCGCAGTCATGTAGGAAGACGCGCTGCCGGCAAGGAACAGCACTGGCCGCGCGATCTCCTCGGGCCGGGCCGGGCGGCCAAGCAGCGTGGCGCGCACATTGCGGTCGAGCTCATCCGCCGCAATACTGTCCTCGACCGCCGGGGTTAGCGTGAATCCGGGCATGATGCAGTTGACCCGCACGCCATAGGCGGCGTATTCGCCTGCCAGGGTCACGGTCAGGTTGTTGACAGCCGCCTTCATTGGGCCGTACAGCGTACTGCGCCCGGCGGTGGGACAGCGGGCCGCGAGGGAGCTGATGTTGACGATCGCGCCGCCCGAACCGCGCATGTGGCGGAAGGCGGCCTGCGCGCCGAACAGCGTGCTTTTGAAGCACAGCGAGACCGCGCGATCCACCTGCGCGGCGCTGAACTCCCAGCTCTCCTTGACAACCGTGGCCCCCACGTTGTTCACCCAAGCGTCGATCCCGCCAAAGGCCTCGGCTGCGCGGTCCGCGAAGCCGTACACCTGCGCCTCTTCGGTGGCATCCACCAAGAAGAACCGGATGTCGCCGTAAGCCGACAGCGCGCGTTCGGCCTCGCCGATCTCCCGCGCCCCGCGCGCGCAAGCCGCCACGCGCGCCCCCTCCAGCAAGAACTCCTTCGCAATGGCCAGCCCAATCCCCCTGCTCGCGCCCGTCACCACGGCCGTCTTGCCCTTCAGGCCCAAATCCATGCGCAACGCCCCCGTCGTTCAATTCCTACCGTCATTATACCGAATCCAGACGAAAACACAAGCGAAGCCATGCGCTTGCCGCGCCCATCTCGCCATGGTATAATGCGCTCATAAAATACAACAGCGATGGGATGGGCCATGGCGTACAAGATCGTGTTTTCAGATATCGACGGCACCCTGCTCGACAGCGCGCACCGGGTATCCGATCGGCTCAGGGCGGTGGTCGCCCGCATAAAGGCGCGGGGCGTCGAGTTCGTGCTGGCGTCCGCGCGGCCGCCCGACGGCATGCGGGAAATCCGCGACCGGGTGGGCGCGTCGGAGACCATGATCTGCTACGGCGGCGCGGTGATTTGCGACGACGAGCGGGTGTATTACAGCGACCGGCTGCCCATCGAGCATGTCCGGGCCGTGTGGGCGGCGGTCGAGGGAAAAGGCATCAACGTCAACTTCTATCAGAACCTGGACTGGTACGTCGAGGCCGAGGACCGTTGGAGCCGGCAGGAGGGCGAGATTGTGCGGATGACGCCCACGGTCACGCCGATCGGCCCGCTGCTGGACGACTGGATGGCGCGGGGCTTAAGCGCCAACAAGCTGCTGCTGATCGCCTCGGCTGAGGAAATGCGCCGGGTCGCGCCCGCGGTCGAGCGGGCGGCGGGCGACGCGGCCGTGGTCAGCTTCTCCAAGGACAACTACCTCGAGGTGGTGCCCCGCGCCACCGACAAGGCCAAGGCCGCCCGGTTCTACTGTGAGCTGCGCGGCATCGAGCGCGAGGCCGTCGTCGCCGCCGGCGATCAGGACCAGGACCTGCCCCTGCTGCGCTTCGCCGGCTTCGGCATCGGCATGGCCAACGGCTCGGCCGAGGTCAGGGCGCAGGCCGATGTCCTCGCCCGCTCCAACGACGAGGACGGCTTGGCGCTCTCGCTCGAGGCGCTGTTTCGGCTGTGACCGCCGCGCGGGCGTTTGAAGTCGTCCGGTTCGGTTTATATAGCTCGGTAACGGCGGGCGGCGCAACCGCCGCTCAAGAACATATAGACATGAGGAGGTGCCGGAATGCATTGTCACAACCATGCAGATGAACTGGGCCGCCGCGTATCAGCGCCGGGCGACGATCTTCCCGAGCTGCACTGCTCGCCGGAATTCCCCGGCGGCTGCGCCGAGCCCATGGCCGAGCAGGGGCCGCTCGAGGCGTCCGCCCGAATTCCGCCGCGCGCCGTAAAAACCTTTCGAGCGAATCCCGCCGGCGACCACGAGGTCGTCGCGGTGCCCGACCTTGACCCGGCCGACCCCTACGCAACGCAAGCGCCCGGCTACCCCGAAGGCGCCTACTCCCACGAGTTCTCCGCCGGCGGCGTGGCGCCGGAGCGCGAGGACTGAGAGATCGGCTTTCGCCGATGTGAAATGTGCTGCGGCACATAGGAAGAGGCTTTCCTATGTGCCGCAGCACATTTCGCATCGCGCAGCGATATTTCACGCGCAAGATGGCGCTTTTCACGTGCCAAACACACCTGCTGGTTGCTTGACGCCGGGCGAACAGGTAGTGTACAATAACACCTCGGGTACCTTGAATACGGCAATGGGATGGATGAGCATGGACGCGAGGCATGAACGTTACGACTTGACACGGGGCAATATCTTCCGCAAGCTGGTACTGGTGGCGGTGCCGATCATGGGCACGCAGTTCATGCAGATGGCCTACAACCTGACCGATATGTTCTGGCTCGGGCGGATGGAAGCCTCGACGATGGCGGTGGCGGCCTCGGGCATGGGCGGCATGTTTCTGTGGCTGTCGCAGGCGTTCCTGCTCTTCGGACGGATGGGCGCGGAGATCGGGGTATCCCAGAACTTGGGGCGCGGCGACCGGCGCGCGGCGTTAAGCTACGCCGAGCACGCGGCGACGATCGCGCTGCTGCTGGGCGTGGCGTTCGGGCTCGCGCTGTCGCTGTTCGCCGGGCCGATGATCGGGCTTTTCAATATTCAGGAGGCCGACGTGCGGGCGAACGCAGCCGTCTATATGCGCATCACCGGCTTGGGCATCCCGCTCACCTTCCTGTCGGCGGCGATTACCGGCTCGTTCAACGGCGCGGGCCGGTCGCAGCTGAGCTTCTGGGCCAACGCGGTCGGACTTGCGGTCAACATGGCGCTCGACCCGCTGATGATCCTGACATTCGGCTGGGGCGTGGCCGGCGCGGCATGGGCGACGATCATCGCGCAGGGCGTGGTGTGCCTGGGCTTTGTCATCTTGTCGCAGCATAACAAAACGCGCGTGTTCGAGCACTTCCGTCTGTGGGTGTGCCTCAAGCGCGAGGTGGCCGGGCAGATCATGCGCTGGGGAGTGCCGATGGCGCTGGAAAGCGGCGCGTTCACGCTGCTGGCGATGGCGGTGACCGACCTGAACGCCACCTTCGGGCAGGAGGCGCTGGCCGTGCAGAAGATCGGCAGCCAGATCGAATCGCTGAGCTGGCTGATCGGCGGCGGATTCGGCTCGGCGGTGACGGCGTTCGTTGGGCAGAACTACGGCGCCCAGAAACCCGATCGCATCCGCGAGGGAGTGCGCATCAGCGCGCTGACCATGGTGGCATGGGGGCTGATCGTGACGGCGCTCCTATACTTCTTCGGCCGCGCGCTGTTCAGCTTGTTCTCGCCGGACGCGCAGGTGCTTACCCTGGGCGAGTCGTACTTGAAGCTGCTGGCGATCGCCCAACTGCCGATGTGCCTGGAGGCCGGCTACGCGGGCGCGTTCCGCGGCGTCGGCAAGACGCTGCCGCCCAGCCTTTCGAGCATCGTGAGCAATGTGCTGCGCGTGCCGCTGGTGTACGCGCTGGTCGACGCGGGGCTGGGCCTCTGGGGCATCTGGCTGGGCGTGGTAATCACGTCCACGCTGCGCAGTCTGGCGGTCACGGTCTGGTACGCGGCCGACGCGCGGCGCTTCAAATGATCGTTACAGGGATAGGCGGGATGGCGCGAGGGGCGAAATAAGAGAGTTGACCGGCCTTCCCCCGCAGCCACTACCCCATCCACAGTTTCATCAAATAACCCACCAGCGCCATCGCGGCGGCCAGGCCCAGCACCCAGGGCACCACCAGGCTCAGCGCGGCCAGAATCATCGCCAGCACGTCGTGCTTCTCCAGTTCGACGCCGGGCACCCTCTCCGGCTTCTCCGCCCGCCTGAACCAGTCAAACAGCGGAAAACGCGAATGCCGCTCCCGGATGCGCTCCTTCTCCCGCCTCAGGCGTTCCGCCCGCCCGTCCTTAGCCTTCATGCCCGTCCACCAGGTGGCAGGCTACGCAGTGCCCGCCGCCCACGTCGCGGAACTCCGGTTCCGCTTCTTCGCATAGCTTGGTCGCCCTCGGACAGCGCGTGTGGAACCTACAGCCGCTCGGCGGCTTTGCCGCCGACGGCATGTCGCCGGTCAGCAGCACCCGCTCGCGCCGGTGTTCGGGGTCCATCTCGGGCACCGCCGCCAGCAGCGCCTGCGTGTAGGGATGCAGCGGCCTTGCGAACAGCTCGTCCTTGTCGGCCAGCTCCACGATCTTGCCAAGGTACATCACCGCCACGTCATCGGAGATGTAGCGCACCACGCTCAAGTCGTGCGAGATGAACAGGTAGGTCAGCCCCATCTCCTGCTGTAAGTCTCGCAGCAGGTTGATGATTTGAGCCTGGATCGACACGTCGAGCGCCGACACCGCCTCGTCGCACACCACGAACTTCGGGCGCAGCGCGAGCGCGCGCGCGATGCAGATGCGCTGGCGCTGCCCGCCCGAGAACTCGTGCGGATAGCGCGCGATGTGGTAGTCGCTCAGGCCGCACTTGGCGATGATCTCGTGCACCTGTTCGGTCATCTCGCCCCGCGTCTTGGCGACGCCGTGCGCACGCAGTGCCTCGCCCACGATCTCGCCCACGGTCAGCCGCGGGTTCAGCGAGGAATACGGGTCCTGGAACACGATCTGCATGTTGCGCCGCATCGCGCGCAAGTCGCGTTTTCCCAGCGCATACACGTCCTTGCCGTCGATCGTCACGCTGCCGCCGGTCGCCTGCGTCAGCCGCAAGAGCGAGCGCCCCACCGTGGTCTTGCCGCAGCCCGATTCCCCGACCAGGCCCAGTACGCGGCCCTCTCCGATCGCAAAGCTTACGCCGTCGACGGCGCGCACCCGGCCCACCTCGCGCCGGACGAGGCCCGCGGTGATCGGGAAATGCTTGACGAGATTGTCTACCTTGACCAGCGCCCGCTTCATTGCGCTCCCCCCTTTGCCCCGGCCTCGCTGAGCCAGCAACGGGATTTCCGCCCGTCCGGCTGGACAAACAGCGGCGGCGCTTCCCGCTCGCACCTGTCCGTCTTGTGCGGGCAGCGCGGGTGGAACTGGCAGCCCGACGGGCGGTTGAGCAGGTTGGGCACGATGCCCGGGATCACGTACAGCCGCTCCTGCTCGCGCATGGCCTGGGGCTTGCTCATCAGGAGGCCCTGCGTGTAGGGGTGCAGCGGGTCCCGGAACAGGCGGGCGACCGGCGCTTCCTCCATCACGTGCCCGGCGTACATCACCAGCACCCGGTCGCTCATCTCGGCGATCACGCCCAGGTCGTGGGTAATGAACATGATCGCAGTCTTGTACTCGGCTTGCATCTGCTTCATCAGCGTAAGGATCTGCGCCTGGATCGTGACGTCGAGCGCGGTGGTCGGCTCGTCGGCGATCAGCAGTTTTGGCCGGCAGGCCAGCGCCATCGCAATCATCACGCGCTGGCGCATACCGCCCGACAGCGCGAACGGGTAGTCCCCCGCGATGCGCTCGGGGTTGGGGATGCCCACGCTGCGCAACTGTTCGACCGAGGCCGCGTGCGCCGCCTTCTTGTCCATGCCGCGGTGCAGCGTGAACACTTCGCCCAGCTGCCGCCCCACCGTGAACACCGGGTTCAAGCTGGTCATCGGCTCCTGGAAGATCATCGAGATCTCGTTTCCGCGCACCTTGCGGCGCTGCTCGGCATTCATCGCGATCAGGTCGCGGCCGTCAAACACCGCGCTGCCCGACTCGATCTTGCCCGGCGGCATCGGGATCAGCCCCAGCATCGACATGCTGGTGACGCTCTTACCGCAGCCGCTCTCGCCAACGATGCCCAGCGTCTCGTTTGCTTTCAATTCAAAACTCACGTTTTCGACCGCCGACACGCGTCCGGCCTCGGTGTAGAAGGAGACCGAAAGCGAATCGACCGCCAACAGGTTTTTGTTCATGCCTCCGCCTCCTATTCCTTGGATTTGGGATCCAGCGCGTCTCTGAGGCCGTCGCCCAGCAGATTGAAGCACATGACCGTCAGAAAGATCATGCCGCCCGCCGGCATCCACAGCCACAGGCGCTTCTTGATGTTGGAGACATCGCGCGCCGACTGGATCAGGCTACCCCAGGTGGGCGTGACCGGATCGACGCCGAGCCCCAGGAACGACAGCGCGGTCTCGGTCAGGATCACGCTCGCGATGCCGAGCGTGGCGTATACGATCACCGAGGACATGACATTGGGCAGGATGTGCTTGAAGATGCGGCTGCGGTCGGAAATGCCCAGCGCCTCACACGCCTCCATGTATTCCTGCTCGCGGATCGACAGCACCTGCCCGCGCACGATGCGCGCCATGCTGGGCCACGAAAGCCCGCCCAGCACCATGACCAGCAGGAATATCTTCCAGTTGTCCATGCCGATGGCGGCGACATACTGGGCAAGCGCCGGGAATTTCACCTTGTCGGGCGATCCGAACACGGCGATGATCGTGATCGCCACCATCATAAAGGGCAGCGACAAGAACAGCTCGCACAGCCGCATCAGGAAATTGTCGAGCCGCCCGCCGTAGAAGCCGGCGACCGCGCCCACCACCACGCCCAGCACCACCTCGACCAGCACCACGAGCAGCGCGATGACCAGCGAGATGCGCCCGCCGTAGAACAGCCGGACGAACACGTCGCGCCCGTTCTCATCGGTGCCCAGCCAATGCTCGGCGCTCGGGGCCTTGTACTTCTTGCCCATTTGGTTGTTGTTGAAGTGATAGGGCGAGGCCATCGGCACGATGATCGACGTGAGCACGATCGCGGTCAGGATCAAGAGCGATATGACCGCCATCTTGTTCTTGCGCAGCCGCCGGAAGATGACGCCCAGCTGGCTCTCTACCTTGTATTTCTTGAGTTGCACCATGTGCGCGCCTCCTTCCTCAATCGTACTTGATCCGCGGATCCACGACGCCGTACAGGATGTCCGAGAGCAGCATGCCCGCCATCAACAGGAACGTGTCCATCATGTTGATCGTCATCAGCAGCGGGTAATCGCGGTGGAAGATGGCGTCCACGCCCACCTTGCCGAGGCCCGGCCAGCCGAACACGCTCTCGGTCATCACCGCGCCCGACAGAAGGCCCGGCAGCTGGAATCCCAAGAGTGTGATGATCGGAATCATCGCGTTTCGAAGCGCGTGGCGGTAGATGACCACCTTTTCCCTGAGGCCCTTGGCGCGGGCGGTGCGGATGTAGTCCTGCCGGATCACGTCGAGCATGGCGCTGCGCGTGTAGCGCATGAAGCTGGCCGTCTGCCCGAGGCCCAGCACGATGCCGGGCAGAACCATGTGGTGCAATATGTTGACCGTTTTGACATGCCAGGGGGCGTTGCGCACCGCCTGATCCATCATGCCAAACATCGGAAACCATCCAAAATCAACCGATAGGAACTTGATCAGCAATATACCAAAGAAGAACGTGGGCATCGACAGGCCCACGAGCGAGAACACCGACAGCACGTTGTCGCCGGTGGAATACTGGCGGGTCGCCGAGACGATCCCCGCGGGGATGCCGATCGCAAGCGACAGCACGAGCGCGAACAGCGCAAGGATGAATGTGGGGAAAATAAAGCTGCCGATGACGTCGGCCACCGGCTTCTTGAAGTAGGTGGAATAGCCGAGGTTGCCCGAAAGCAGCTGGCTGACCCAGCTTGCAAACTGCTTCCACAGCGGCTGATCGAGGCCCATGGTGGCGCGCAGGTGTTCCTTCATCTCCGGCGTCATCTTGGGATCGATCATGCCGGTGACCGGATCGCCCGGCGCGCTGTGGATCAGCAGGAACACCGCGATCATGATCACGATGAACACCGGTATCATCTGCAAGACTCTCCGAATGAGGTAGTTACGCATGTATGTTCCCCCGCTCGTTCTGATGTTGCGAAGGGCTATGGCATCAAGGGGGCCAATCCCCCTCCGGGGAGGGGAATTGGCCGCCCTTGGCGCTACAGTTCCTTGGGGCGTTACGCGGCGATGTCTACATCGTAGATGCACTTCACCCAATTGTAGAAGGGGTTCATTTCCTCAAAGCCCGTCACATTGGCGGCCACGCCCCACAGCTGATCGCGCACGGCGTTGTACAGCATGGGCAGGTCGTCGTTGGACAAAAGCGCCCATTCGGCGTAGATCGCGGCGCGCTTCTCCATGTCGAATTCCTGGCGGCCGGCCTTGAACAGCTCCTCGGCCTTCTCGTTGTAGTAGCCGCCGGGATTGTACCCGCCGGGCGCGGAGGCGGCCTTGCCCACCAGGTCGCTCGAATCCGGATCAGAGCTCAGCTGCCAGCCCTGGGTCCACATGTCAAACTTGTCAAACGCGCGGTTGTCGTAGGCGTCGTCCATGATGCTGTTGAAGTCGCCGGTCATGACGGTCAGCCCGACGCCGATTTGCGGCCACTGCTCCACGAGCAGCGCGCTCAGGTTGCCCGGCCACGGCGCTTCGTTGTAGATGAACATGGTCAGCTCGAGCTTGACGCCGTCCTTCTCGCGGATGCCGTCGCCGTCGCCGTCCACCCAACCGGCCTCGTCCAGCAGCGCCTTGGCCTTTTCCTGGTCAAAGGGGTAGGAATCCAGCTGATCCGCGTGATCCTTGGGGTAGGCCCAGAACTCGGGGTTGTCATACACGAGCATCGTGCAAGGCTTGGCAAAGCCCTCATACTCGTTCTCGATGAAGCCGGCGCGATCGAAGCCGTGCATCAGCGCCTTGCGCACGCGCACGTCGGAAAGCTTCGGGCTCTGGTGGTTGAGCATTATGCAGTTGTAGCCCAGGCCGATGAACTGAATGACCTTGGCGCCGCCGTCGACGATGCCGTCATAGCTGTCCTGGTTGCTGGCCGGCGCTTCGATCAGGTCGCACTGGCCCGAGGTCAGCGCCATGATCTGGCTCTCCGGCGGCACGCACAGCACGGTCACGCCGTCGAGCTTGGGCTGCTTGCCCCACCAGTTGGGGTTGCGCACCAGGTTTGCCGCCTGGCCGGGATCGAACGAATCCAGGATGAACGGGCCCGCGCCCATGGGCGTGGCGTTCAGCGCCTTGAAATCTTCGTAGTTTTCCTTCTCGTAGTACTTCTTGCTCATGATGCCGTACTCGGAGAATTGCTCGATCTTCGCCACATAGGGCTCGGTCAGCGTGAACGAAATCGTGTGCTCATCGATGACCTTGATGCCCTCGAAAACGTCGGTCTCGCCCTTGTTGTAGGCCTCAAAGCCCAGGATGTCCGCCGCCTGGGGCGAGCGGGGGCCGTCGTACTTGGGGTCACCCATCATCTTCCAGGTGAACTCCACGTCCTCCGCCGTGATCGGGTCGCCGCTCGAGAACTTGAGATCCGGCTTGAGTTTGAAGGTGTAGGTCAGGTGGTCGTCGGACAGCTCGTAGCCTTCCGCGACGCAGTTCTCGTCGAAGATCACGTTGTTGCCGGGGTCGGAAGAAGCCAGCGCGACAAACATCAGCTTGCAGATGTAGTCGTCATACACGTCGTCGGACAGGATCGGGTTGAACGCGCCCTTGATCGAGCTGGTGGCGAACCTCAGCACCTTCTCGGGCGCCTCCGCCGCCGCAAACGGCGTAAGCGCCGTCGCCATCAGCAGCATGACCAGCAATAGGGAGCCCAGTTTCTTCATCGAAAAACCCCTCCTTAACGTTTTGGCGTAGGCGGAATAGCCATTTGCGCCTTCTTATAAATATACCCCATTCCCCTGTGAATTGCAATCACCCATCGGCGAAATAACCATGGATTTGCAGAATTTCCCGACCGTACTATAGAGGGTGGGCAATTGTATGAAGGAGGGCTTTGACATGTGGGAGGCGCCATCTCAGAAAATCGCGGAAATCAACGACCTGATCGGGGGCGTGGTGTGGGGCGCGCCGTTCCTGATCCTGATCGTCGGCACCGGCGTCTGGCTGACCGCGCGCACCGGCTGGTTCCAGGTTCGGCGCGCCCGCCACGTCGCGCGGCACACGCTGCTCGCGATCTTTCAGCGCGGCGACGCCACCCGATCAAAGGACGCGAAGTCCATCTCGCAGTTCCAGGCGCTGTCCACGGCGCTGGCGGCTACGATCGGCACCGGCAACATCGCGGGTGTGGCCACGGCGGTGGCGATCGGCGGGCCGGGCGCGGTGTTCTGGATGTGGGTGAGCGCCTTCTTCGGCATGATGACCAAGTTCGCCGAGGCGACGCTGGCCATCTACTATCGCAGGCGCAACGACCGCGGCGAGTGGTCGGGCGGCGCGATGTACTACCTGGACGAGGGGCTCAGGGGCAAGAAGTATATCGGCAAGGCGGGCCGGCCGCTCGCTCTGTTGTTCGCCGCGTTCTGCGCGCTGGCGGCGTTCGGCATCGGCAACATGACGCAAGTCAACTCGATCGCCTCCGCGATGCAGGCCTCGTTCGGCGTGCCGCCGCTCGCGACCGGCATCGCGCTGACCGTGCTGGTCGCGCTCGTGCTCGCGGGCGGCCTCAAGGCGATCGGCGGCGTAGCCGAGAAGCTGGTGCCGTTCATGGCGCTGTTCTACATCGTCGCGGCGACGATCGTCTTCTTCATGAACTTGCATCAAATCCCCTATGTGTTCTCCTCGATCTTCCGGGGCGCTTTTGAGACCCGTGCGCTCGCGGGCGGCGCAGGCGGCTGGGCGTGTGCGCGCGCGGTCACGCTGGGCATAAGGCGCGGCGTGTTTTCCAACGAGGCGGGCCTCGGTTCCTCGGCGATGGCGCACGCGGCGGCCGACGTGCGGGAACCCGTGCAGCAGGGCATGTGGGGCATCTTCGAGGTGTTCGTGGACACGATCGTGGTGTGTACGCTGACCGCGTTCATCCTGCTGTCGGCATCCGCCTACGCCCCGCCGCTTGGGGAAGCGCTCAAAAACATCACCACCCAGCCGCAGTACGTGCGCATCGGGGACGCGGACGCCCAGCCGCTGATCGACGCCCGCGACGCCCAAGTGCCGCTGGGCGACGATTTCATTTACACGCGCGTGCTGACGGTGCGAGGCGTCGCCGAGCTGGACGCGGCGGGCAAGCCGGTGCCGGACGAATATGGCAAGGCGGTGCTGAAGGCGGTGGAATTCAAGCAGGTGGAAGGGGTGCCGCTCGTCACCTATGCGTTCGCGCAGCACTTCGGCCCGGCGGCGGGCAAACTGCTGGCGGCCTGTGTGCTGCTGTTCGCATTCTCCACGGTGCTGGGCTGGTCGTTCTACGGCACAAAGGCCGCCGAATACCTGCTGGGCACGAGGGTTGCGCCGTGGTACAGGCTGCTGTTCGTCGGCTTTATCCTGATCGGCGCGACGATGAACCTGACGCTCGCGTGGAACATCTCGGACACGCTGAACGGCCTGATGGCGCTGCCCAACCTGATCGGCGTGCTGGCGCTGTCGGGCACCGTAACCAGGCTCACGCGCAATTACATAAAGCGCAGGATCGACGGCGACTCGACCCTGGAACCGATGCTGTCGGCCCACCCAGACATCCAGGCCGCGCAGCGCGAGGCGCTACAATCGGAAGAGAGCTGAACCCAAATCGCCGTGCGGCGGATGGCTGCGCGGCGATTCGTTCGCCAAAAAATCCACACGGGCTCGAGCCAGGAAAACCCGCGGCGCACGCCAAATTCCGCTTATTGCTGCTGCCTTCCGGCCCTGACAAGATTCACGGCATGACGCCGCACGGGATCTGAACTGTCATCGCCCGTGTGAACAAAGAGCAGTATAGCATACCTCGCGGCGCTTGGCAAGGCATTAGCCAAATCTCAATAGGAAAAAGCCGGCCGCGATCAGGATCAGCCCCACCATCGCCATCCACAGCCATCCGGGCAGCGCCAGAATCAGCAAAAGTAACCCGGCGACCATCAAAGCGACGCCCCAGCAGCCGGTCGGCCGCGAACCCCCTCCGCAAATGCGTCCACGCATCGCGCCCACCCCCTTCTCCAGCATATGCCCCCGCCTTTCGGCTTGACAGTCGGCGCGCGCGCAATTATACTTAATCGCAATGGAAACAACCGCGGGAGGCAACCACATGCAAGCATTTCTGAACGCGCTGTCCGACCATCCGGTAATCGCCTCGGCGCGCGACCTGTCTTCGGTGCGCCGCGCCGTTGCGACCGACGTGGCCGCGATCTTCCTGCTGGGCGGCTCGATCCTGACACTTTCGGAACTGGCCGAGTGCGCGCGCTCGGGGGGCAAGCGCGTGTTCGTGCACCTCGACCTGCTGGGCGGCCTGGGCCGCGACAACGCGGCGGTGGAGTGGTGCGCGCACGAGATCAAACCCGACGGCATGATCTCCACCCGCGCGCCGCTGCTCAAGCGCGCAAACGAGATGGGCATGATTACGATTCAGCGCCTGTTTGTGATGGACTCTTCCTCGCTGCACCACGGCATCAACCTGTTCAAGGCCTATGCGCCCGATATGCTCGAGGTATTGCCGGGGCTCGTGCCCAAGGCGATCTCCTCGCTCAAGGCCGAGCTCAATCGCCCCATCATCGCCGGCGGCATGATCACCGAGCCGGGCGAGGTTGCGCAGGCGCTCAAGGCGGGCGCGTCGGGCGTATCGAGCAGCGTCGAGGCGCTGTGGCGGCACGCGCAGGCATGAGTTTTATGCGCTTTCGGGACGCGCAGCCCGGCATTTGCCGCGTCTCATTGCGCGTGCCGGGCCTCTGCCCCGGCCTCGCCGGCAGGCGCCTCCTGTTCGTCACCGACATCCATCACGGGCGCTGGTTTTCGCGCGAGGCGGTTTCGCGGCTGCTCGCCCGGCTGGCCCCGCTCGGCGCGGACCTCGTGCTGTTGGGCGGCGACCTGGCCGACGACGAGCCGCACGAGCGCGCGGTCTTAGCGCAGCTCGCGCGATTGCGCGCGCCGCTCGGCGCATTCTGCGTACCCGGCAACAACGACTACGAAGCCTTCGGCGGCGATTACGCCCCGTTCCGCGCGATGCTCAAGGTGGCGAACATCACACTGCTCGTCAACGAACGGGCCGAACTGCCTGTTCCCGGCGGCCGGCTGGTCGTGTCGGGGTTGGACGATGCCAAGTACGGCAAGCCCGACGCTCGGGCGCTGGCGTTCGACAAGCGGCCCGGCGACTTCCATCTTTTGCTCGCCCATTCGCCCTGGGCGCTGTCTCAGGTGCCGGACAACCCGCCCGCGCTGGCGCTGTGCGGCCACACCCACGGCGGTCAATGGGCGATCGGGCGGCTTACGCCCTACTCGCTGGGCTACGAATGGCGGCAGCGGCGGCGCGGGCCGCTGCTTGTGACCGGCGAGCACCAAGTCGGGCACATGAAGGTCGTCGTATCCAACGGGATCGGGTTCAGCCTGCTGCCCATCCGCATGGGCGCGCCCGGTCAGGTGCACTTGGTCGAGTTGACAAATTTCCCCACGCCGCTTGACATGTCGCGGGGGCGGGCGCTATAATTTATATTGCGTGAACGAATCTTCCTGGGGTGTGCGTAACGCGACTGCTTTTACCCACATCTTCACAAAAGGATTCCGGGTCGGAAGCGGATGCCAGGCCCCAGGGTGTTTCCCTCCGGGGAAGGCAGCAAGCAACCGCAGGTTTCCGTCCTGCCTGAGCGGCGGGTGAAAAAGCGGAAGCGAGCGGCACTCCGGGGGCGTTCATGGCAGCCTTGGAACACCGGCCTTCGGGCGGGTCTTTCCGGGCATTTTTTGTTATCAACGGAAGGGTCCGTTGCATTAAGCTAAGACAACTCCTTCCTTGCCTCCCTCTGACGCGCGCATCCTTGGATGCGCGCGCGGTGGTCATGGGCCGGAGGGAGAGAAACCCGTTGGTCGCATAAGCGCGAATTCGCTTGACGGCCGGCAGGTTTCTCTCCCTCAGCCGGCTGCGGCTGACAGCTCCCTCGTCAGGGGGATGCAAGAAACGGGGGCCGCAGCGGCTTTTTGGCGCTGCGGCCCCCAATGCATTCGTCGATTATGCCCTGGCCTTACGGTATCCCCACGTACACGAACTGATACTGCCGTGCCTTGTTGGCCTCGAAGTCGCAGTCCCACAGCGCCGCGGTGCCGTTGCGGGTTTCGCTCAAGAACGTGCCCTTGTAGGGGATGCGCCCGCGAGTGTCCATCTTCGCGCCGTTCTTGATGACGCTGGTGGCGACGCCGACCGCGCTCATCATGTCGATGTTGGTCTCAAACTCGCCCCACATGCCGGTCGCGATCTGCATCAGCTGGATGGCGTTGGCGTCCTTTACCTTCTTGAGCACCGCGTCCAGCACCAAGCGCTGGCGCTCGGTGCGCTGGTAGTCGCCGCTGCCCACGTGGCGGATGCGCGCGTAGCCCAGCGCCTGGATGCCGGTCAGCAGCGTATCCTGGCCGTAGGTCTTGAGCTCCAGGTTCGCCTTGTTCTCGAGAAACCAGGTCTGATCCATACCCGCCGCCTTGGCCTGCTCGCCCAGACTCTTGTTGATCTCGGCCATCTCCTCGGCGGTGACGTTCATGCGGATACCGTCGAGCTTGTCGATGACCTTCTGGAAGCTCGAAAAGTTGACCATCGCGTAATCCTTGATGTTGGTGCCGAACAGCTGGTTAATCAGCCGCATCAGATACTTCGGCCCGCCGTAGCCGATGGCCGAGTTGATCTTTATGCTCTTGGTCTCGCCCTTCTTGTTGACGACGGGCACCACCAGATCGCGCATGATGCTGGTCAGCTTGACCTCGCCGGTCTTGGTGTTGACCGCCGCGATCAGGATGGTATCGGTGCGCGATACCTTCTTGATGTTGCGCGAGTCGTTGCCCAGCAGCAGGATATTGCGCCACTCGGCCGGCAACCCGGGCGTAATCGCCAAGTCGGCGACGTCGACCTGTTCGTCCTCGGGCGGCATCAGGTCGGGGTCGGTCTCGAGGATGTCGTCCACCGTCGCCGGGCCCGCGTTGCCCTGCGCCTGCTGCCCGGGCGCGCTCTGCCCGCCCGGGCTCTGCGCGCCGGCTGTGGCCGGGGCAACCGTCGGAGCCGTCGCGGCGGGCTGCTGGGCCACCGGCTGTTGGGCGACCGGGAACGCCTGGGGCGGCTGCGCGCCGCGGCTGCGATTGGCGATCAGCACGCCCACCATCACGGCCAGCACCACCATCACGGTCAGGAACGCGTAGAAGCGCCCGGTGACGCGCAACTTACGCCGGCGGTATCCTCGGTTGTTCACGTACATTGCCCCTTATTCAATCATTTGATGGGCAACATTATACCGCCAATGTGCGCGAAATGCAAGCAGGCAAGATTTTATGTACGTCAGCGCCCCGCAATCGTCAACGCCCCGGCCAGCAGCGTGGGGCTGCCTACGCAGGAGGTGCCGGGGACAGAGAACCAGAGGTCGCCGCCCACTTCCTCCACCTGTCCCAGCAGCTCGAAGAAGTTTCCGGCCGCGGTGATGCCGCTGACCGGGCGCGCGATCCGCCCGCCTTCAATGAGAAAGCCCTTCGCGCTCAGCGAGAACGCGCCGCTGACCGCGTTCGCGCCCGCGTGCAGACCTTGGAGTTCGGTAATCAGCAGTCCGTCGCCCAGCGTTTTGAGCAGCGCGTCCCGATCGCGCGCGCCGGGCTTTATGAAGAAGTTGGTGGGTGCGACCGACACCTGCGACGCGTACGACGTGCGCGCGGCGTTGCCGGTGGTGGGCACGCCTTGCTTGTGCGCGGTCTTGAGGTTGTGCAGCAGCGTCGTCAGTACGCCTCCGTCGATGACCTTTTTGGCGCGCGCGGCCACGCCCTCGCCGTCAAACGGCGCGCCGGCAAACGCATAGGGGTACAGCGGGTCGTCGATCAGCGTCACACAGCCGCTCGCGACCCGCTCGCCTTCGCGGCCGCCGAGCAGCGACAACCCCTTCTGCGCCGCATCCGCGCTGAAAGAGGACGCGAAGGTCGTAAGCATGTTGGCGGCCGCCTCGTTACCCAGCGCCACGCGGTAGCTGCCCGATGCGACCGGCGCGCCGCCAAGCCCCGAACAAGCCTCGTCCACCGCCTCGCGCGAAAGCGCCATCACGTCCAATTCGTCAAACCCGCGCGCGAAGCGGAACTTGAAGCCGGTGTTGACCTCGTCGCCCTCGCGCGCGACCGCCGACACGTACATGCCCGCGCCGCCCTGCGTAAAGCACAGGTTCTGTCCGCGCGTGTTGACGATGCGCACCTGCGACCGGCTGGTGAACAGCGCGCAGTCGTCGATCTGCGTCACGCGCGGATCGAGCGAACGCGCCGTCTTTTCGAGCAGCAGCGCCCGCTCGATCTTCTCGGCGGCCGTCACGCTTTCAAGCGCCGGGTCGAGCGCACGCAGCTCGGGGTACTGCGCGTCGCCCGGGTGAATGAATTGGATGTCGGGGCTGTCGATCAGCCGCGCGTTGGTCTTGACCCCGTCGATCAGCTGCCCGATCGCCGCCTCGTCGAGCGCCTGGGTGGCGGCGTAGCCCATCTTGCCGCCGATCAAGGCGCGAAAGCCCAGCCCCAGACTGCTCGACACGTCGTAGGACTTGATCTCGCCCTCGTGTATGCCCACCTGGAACGAGTCGTCTTCGCACAGGTAGCATTCGGCGGCCTCGAAGCGCGATTCCTCCGCGCGCGCAAGCAGCGCGTCCATGAATTTCGTAACGTCCATCACTTGCGCCCCCCTACGGTCATCCGGCTGACCCGGATCATCGGCTGGCCCACGCACACCGGCACCGAGCCGCTGAGCGAGCCGCACATGCCCTCCGCCAGCCGGAGATCCCGGCCCACGCGGTCGATGCGCATCAGCACCTCGGTCCCCTTGCCCACAAGCGTCGCGCCGCGCACCGGCCTGTCGATCTTGCCGTCCTTGACGAGGTAGCCCTCGCCGACCGCGAAGTTGAACTCGCCGGTCACCGGGTTGACCGAGCCGCCGCCCATCTTGGCCGCGTACAGCCCATTGCCCATTGTGCGGATGATCTCCTCGTCGGGCGTACCGCCTGCCGCGATGAAGGTGTTGCGCATGCGCGATGTGGGCTCGAACGCGTAGCTCTGCCGCCGCGCGCTGCCGGTCGGGGCCATGCCCATCCGCCGGCCGTTGAGCCGGTCGATCATGTAGTTCTTCAGGATGCCGTTTTCGATCAGCACGAGCCGATTTGTGTCCATTCCCTCGTCGTCCATGTTGATCGAGCCCCACGCGCCGGGGATCGTGCCATCGTCGATCGCGGTCACGACGTCGGACGCCACCTTTTGCCCGATTTTTCCGCACATCTCGCTGGCGTTGATCGCCACCGCCGTCGCCTCGAGCGAATGGCCGCAGGCCTCGTGGAAGATCACGCCGCCGAAGGCCCCGTCGATCACAACCGGCATCTCGCCGGCCGGGCACTCCTCGGCCGACAGCATGGTCAGCGCGGTGCGCGCCGCCATGCGGGCGCGCGCCTCCACATCCACCGCCTCGAACAGCTCGTACCCGCCGAGCGCGCCCGGCGCTTCGGCCCCCACCTGGTTTTCGCCGCCGCTGGACGCCACCGCATGGATGGCGATGCGCGTGCGCGTGCGCCGGTCGGTGCGCAACAGCCCCTCGCTGTTGACCACGGCGATGTGCTGATCGGCGTCGACCAGCGACACCTGCACCTGCGATACGGCCGCGCCTTCGTCCTTGGCCGCATGGTAGGCCGCGCGCATCAGCTCGGCCTTGCGCGCGCCCGGCGTGGTTTCCGGGGCGAGCCGCAGCGGGTGGATATTCGCCGCCTGGGTCTGCGCCGCCAGCGCGATCGACAACCCCGGCCGTTGGTTTTGCGCCACCGCGTCGGCCGCCTGCCGCGCCGCCTTGAGCAGCGCGGCCTCCGACGTATCCGACGTGTGCACGTACACGCTGTTCAGCCCCCGGTACACCCGGATGCCCGCGCCATGGCTGCGCAGCGTGGTCGCCGCGTCCATCTGACCGCCGATCAGCGACAGGTTGTTGGTCAGCGCGTCCTCAAAGAAGATTTCCGCAAAATCGCCGCCCTTCGACAGCGCGCATTCGAGCGCGCGCGTGGCGGCATTTCGGTCGATCATAATCTGCCTCCCCGGTGAATTTTCCCAGGTAAGCGCTGATTCAAGCACACGTGCGATGGCGAGCTGAATTTTCGTCAGATTGGGCTTGCGCAACCCAAAGGCGCAGCAGCGCTACATCGAGGATGATGCGGGCCCGATCCGGCAAAGGCGCAGCCGTCACCGCGCGCGGGATTCGATCAGCGTTTGCCTAACGCAGCGATACCGGCTTGCCGAGCACCTCGGCCATAACCACGGCATTGCGCGCCGCTGTTCTCGTGAACCGGGTGCGCCGCGCGCGCGCAGGCCCCGACGCGAGGCCGCCAAACGCCACCGGATGATACTCGGTCGCCGGCACATAGGACATCGAACCCCATGTGTGGCCGCCCTCGGACAGCGCGGCCAGATCGCCCGGCGCGCCCGTAGGGGCGGCCTGCGGCCGCCCGCCCTCGCCGTAACCCTCACCCTCGTGAACCCCGTGCTCAATCGAGCCGCCCAGGCAGCCCCGCTCGTCCGCCCGGCCTTCACCCTCGCCGGCCGTGCCCTCGAGTCTTCTGCGCGCTTCGGCAAAGACCTCCTCGATGCTCCGGGGCTGTCCATCCGCTTCCCCGCCGAACATCTCGGCCCGCCCCCACGGCGAAGGCGTAGCCGGCGGCGGGGTCTGCACCCGTCCATCCCGCCGTCCGCCGTCGGCGCCCTTCGCGGCCCTGCCGATCAGGCGGGCGACGAGGAACAGAACCGCCAGCGCGATCATCAAGCCATCCATGGCTACTTCCCTTCATTGGGCGCGGGCGCGCCGTCCACGCCGGTCTCGGCGATCGACTCGCGCATCCGCGTGTCGGAGATCACGTTCTGCATCCTGTAGTAGTCCATCACGCCCAACTTGCCCTCGCGCAAGGCGCCGGCCATGGCCCGGGGCACCTCGGCCTCGGCTTCGACCACCTTGGCGCGCATTTCCTGCACAGAAGCTCGCATTTCCTGCTCGGCGGCCACGGCCATCGCGCGGCGCTCCTCGGCCTTGGCCTGGGCGATGCGCCGGTCGGCCTCGGCCTGATCCATCTGCAACTGCGCGCCTACGTTGCGGCCCACGTCGACGTCGGCGATGTCGATCGACAAAATTTCAAACGCCGTGCCCGCGTCCAGCCCCTTCGCCAGCACCGTGCGGCTAATCAGGTCAGGGTTCTCGAGCACCTCCTTGTGGGTCTCGGCCGAGCCGACCGTGGTGACGATGCCCTCGCCCACGCGCGCGATGATCGTCTCCTCGCCCGCGCCGCCGACCAGCCGCTCGATGTTGGCCCGTACGGTGACGCGCGCCTTGGCGCGCAGCTCGATGCCGTCCTTGGCGATCGCCGCCACCACCGGCGTCTCGATCACCTTGGGGTTGACCGACATCTGCACCGCCTGCAGCACGTCGCGCCCGGCCAGATCAATCGCGCGGCAGTCGTCGAAGTCGAGCGGGATGTTGGCCGCCTGCGCCGCGATCAGCGCGTTGATGACGCGATCGACGTTGCCGCCCGCCAGCAGGTGCGCCTCCATCTCATTCATATTGACCTTGAGCCCGGCCTTGGTGGCCTTGATTAGCGGCAGCACGATGCGCGCGGGGTTGATGCGCCGAAAGCGCATGCCCACCAGCGTGGCGATGCTGACGTGCACGCCCGACGCCACCGCCGAGATCCACAGCCCCACCGGCACAAACGAGAAAAAGAAGATCAGGAATACGACGATTGCGACGACCAGGAATAATCCGCCAATGACGCCCGCTTCCATGGCCATGCCTCCTCATCTTATGATAGATTGTCCTGATTTGTCACGCGCATACGGCTGCGGCCGTATGCGCGTGACAAATCGCCTGCTTATGTGCGCGTCGTGTCGCTCTCGAACTGCGGCGTCTCGTAGCCGTCGGCCGTCTCGCCCTCGAACTTCGGCGTCTCGTAGTCGCCGTCTCCGCCCTCGAACTGCGGCGTCTCGTAGCCTCCGAGCGGGCCTTCCTCGACCGCGGCCGCCAGGGCGCTGATGAGTTCGGCCACACCCGGCGTCTGCAGCAGCGCGCCCAGCGCGTTCATCCCGGTCACCTGCGCCTCGGTTATCAGCGCCTGCATCTGCTCCTCGGTCAGCTCGGTGAGCTTGAGCAGCGGCAGCGCGTCCATCTCGGAGAGGATCGCCTCGCCTGCCGGCCCGGCCTGCTGCGCGATATCGAACGCCAGTTCCATGTGCTTGGGTACATCCGGCGCGTCGATCGCCAACGTAAGCGACACCCGCCCGGCGCGCTCGAACGCGCCCTCGGCCTCCTTGAGCGTGCCCTGATAGCCCAGACGCGCGGACAGGGGCGTCCCGCCCTGCGCGGCAACCGTGAACTCGCCGGTCAGCGCCTCCTGTCCGTCCGGGGACAGCGTGCGCTCGCCGTTCATGTGAATCCCCACGGGCGCCTCGTCGGGCGCGGTCACCGCCATGTCGAGCTTGAACACCTGGCGATCCGGACGGTCGTCGGCGTCGAGCTCGTAGGAAACCTCCCCGCCCTCGATCCCGGCGTGCATCGTCACCCGGACGCGCTCGGCGTCCTCGCCGCGGCGCACCTCGATCAGCACCGGCAGTTCGATCCGCTCGGTCTTTTGCCCCTCGGGCGCGTCGATCTTTGTTGCGATCTCGGCGCGTACGGCCGATTCATCCTCGGCGGCCCACAGCGTCACGTCGAACGTCGCCTTGACGCCGGTTTTCTCCATCAGCTCCGCGAAGCTGGTCATGCCCTTGAACATCTCGCCGCCCTCCACGGAGGACAGGAGCTTGAAATACTGCTCGAAGTAGGCCTTGTACGCCGGCGCGACCCGGCCGTAGGCGTCGATGATCTGGTCGAGCAGCGCCATGTCCGCCGTAAAGCGGAACTTGGGCAGCGTCATCGCCTCGTCCATCACCATCGCCTGATCCATGTCGCCCTGGCCCGCGCCCGCGAGATAGGGCTCCATGACCTTCTCCATCTCGGCCTTCAGCTTGGGCTGGGCCTCGGGATCGCTCAGCTGGCGGGTCATCTCAAAGGCGGACTGCGTCATGCCCTGGAAGGCCTGTATGTCGAAATCCACGGGCACATCGACCGCCGCGCTGTCATGCGCCATCTCCTCGAGTTCGGCCCACGTCAGGCCGTAGCGGTTGGTCAACCCTGCGAGCCACAATTGCAGCCCCTCGTCGTCCATCGCCGCGCGCACCGCGCCGATCGGCGTCTCGCCCTCGGCGCTGAACTCGATGTACTTGCGCCCGGCGAGCTCGCCGGTGGTCGTGCGTACGCTCGCGCCGATGTCGCCCGTAAGCTCGTCGATCGCGTAGTGCAGGTTGCCGACCGTCAGGCTGTGCCCTTCGGCCTCGGCCAGCGCGGCCATCGGCGCGATCAACAGCGCCGCGATCATCGCCAGCGTCAGCAGCTTCTTCATCAGGTTCTTCATTTGGGTGCCCCCTTCCTTATTTACGCCTTGTATGCCTTCATGCCTTGATCTCTTCCACCACGACGCGGTTGCCCGCAACGCGCACCACCTTGACCCGCGCGCCTTCGGGAATGAACGCGCCGCCGGACACGATGTTCAGCTTCTCGTCCCCGAACTGCCCCATGCCGGCGGGGCGCAGCGCGGTCAGCGCCGTACCCTCGCGGTTCAGGTGACGGTCGGGCGCGCGCCCGGCGTCGCGGACCGGGACGCTGGTGTCATTGAGCACCAGCTTCGAGCGCAAGAAGCCGCCCTTGCCGATGAAGCGCAGGCAGATCGGCAGCGCGATCAACAGCAGCACGATCACGATGCCCGCGAGGATCAGCGCGTGCGCGAGGCTGCCCGTGCCGGTCACGATGCCCACCACCAGCAAGATGATGCCCAGCGTGCCCGGCACGCCGAAGCCCGGAATGCACATCTCGAACACCACCAGCGCATAGCCGATCACCAGGCACAGGATCGCCGGAATGTGCGAAGACAGCGTTTGAAGCAACGTGCCCATCGATCAGGCCTCCCTTCCCAATGATTATACCATTTTGGGCGAAAAAGTAAACAACGGCGAATGCGGTCCGGCCGGATTCGCTTGGTTATTTTATGCGCATCGGTATGCCCGATACGCAGAAATATACCTCGTCGCTCAGAGCGGCCAGGCGCTGGCCTATGCGCCCGGCGATGTCGCGGAACGCGCGCCCCAGCGGGTATTCGGGCACGAGCCCCAGCCCCACCTCGTTGTTGACCATAATCAGCGCGCAGCCCCGCGCGCGGACGCGCCCAACCAGCGCCGTAAGTTCCGAAAGCGCCAGGCGTTCCACTTCTTGGACGTCCTGTTCGCGCGCCTGTTCCCAATCTGTGGGTTGATCCATACAAAAATTTGTCACCAGGTTGGTCACACAGTCGAGCAGCACGCAGTCATGCCCTTGCCCGACCGCCTGCGCAAGGCCCCGCGAGCCCTCGAAGGTGTCCCACGACGCGGGCCGATCTAGGCGGTGGCGCGCAATCCGCGCGCGCATCTCGTCGTCGAGCGCGCGGGCGGTGGCGATGTAGAGCACGCCTTTGTACGCGCGCGCCCTGTCCTCGGCCAGCCGGGACTTGCCGCTGCGCGCGCCGCCGGTAATCAGGATCACGCTCATCGCGCCCGCCCCCTCTCCCGGATCAGCCCGATCGCGCCGAAGACCGCAAAGCACAGCGCGTTGACGGCCACCACGCTGGCCCCCGCGGGCGTCGACAGCAGGTACGATGCGATGAGCCCCGCGAGAAAGCACACGACCGACACGATGGCGCTCGACAGGATGACGCTGCGAAACCGCTTGAACAGCCGCATCGAGGTGAGCGCCGGGAAGATCAGGAGGCTCGAGATCAGCAGCGTGCCCACCACGCGCATGCCCACCACGATGGTGACCGCGGTCAGCAGCGCGATCAGCGTGTCGTACAGCGCCGCGCGGATGCCGGTGGCGCGCGCGAAGCTCTCGTCGAACGTAACCGCGAAGATTTGGTGGTAAAACAGCATGAACAGCACGAGCACCGCCGCCGACAGCGCGACCGACAGCACGACGTCGCCCTCCGAGACGGCCAGAATCGAGCCGAACAGATAGTTGTCCACGTCCACGTTGCCGCCGATCAGGGAAGTGACCAGCACGCCCACCGACAGGGCGAAGGTCGAGATCAGCCCGATCGCGGCGTCGCCCTTGATGCGGCCGCTCTCGCTGAGTCTGAGCAGCGCGAACGCGGCCAGCATGACCACCGGCATCGCGAACGGCAGCGGCGCCCAGCGCAGCGCCGAGGCGACCGCCAGCGCGCCGAAGCCCACATGCGACAGCCCGTCGCCGATCATCGAGTAGCGCTTGAGCACGAGCGGTACGCCGAGCAGCGCCGCGCACAGCGCCACCAGCGCGCCCACCACCAGCGCGCGCAGCAGGAAGCCATAGGACAGCATCTCAAGAATGCGCGCAGGCATACCCCTCGCCCCCCTTCCACAGCCGGCCGCAGTCGTGCTTCACGTAGTCCTCAACGCTGCCGAAGAAGGCCAGCGTGCGGTGCAGGCACAGCACCTTGTTGGCCTCATGCAGCGAGGCGTTCAGGTCGTGCGACACCATGACCACCGCCACGTGCAGCTCGCGGTTCAGGCGGCGGATGATGTCGTACAGCTCCTGCGACGCCAGCGGGTCGAGCCCGGCGGTGGGCTCGTCGAGCAGCATCAGCTTCTCGGTCGCGCACAGCGCACGCGCCAGCAGCACCCGCTGCTGCTGGCCGCCCGACAGCTCACGGTAGCATGCGCCCGATAGCCGCGCGATGCCCAGTTGCTCCATCGCCTGCCGGGCGCGCGTCTTCTCGGCGCCGGTGTAGAAGGGCCTGAGCCCGCGCCGGTTGAGGCAGCCCGACAGCACCACCTCGCTGACCGAGGCAGGAAAATCGCGCTGCAGCGCGGTCTGCTGCGGCATGTAGCCGATCTCAGAGCGCGCGAGGCCGTCTGACATGCGTATCTCACCCGCGCGCGGGCGGATCAGCCCCAGCATGCCCTTAATCAGCGTCGACTTGCCCGACCCGTTTTCCCCCACGACCACCACGTAGTCGCCCTCGTCGATCTCGGCCGACACATCCTCGACGGCGATCAGGTTTTCATAGCCCAGCGTCACGCGGCTGAGCGTCAACAGCGCCATTTTCTATCCCTCCCGGCATTTTTCACACGCGCCGACCAATACCGTGCGCTCGGCATCCAGCAGAAAACCATGCGCCTCGAGCAAGTGCGCCTTGATCTGATCGAGTTGCGCACAGTCGACGTGCAGCAGCCGCCCGCAGCTTAAGCACTGGCAGTGCAGGTGACGGTCGCAGGCGCTGGCATCGCCTACGTACTGATAGATCGCCTGCCCCTCAAGCGACAGCGCCTTGCGCGCCTCGCCGCTTGACGCCATCCGCTCGAGCTGGCGGTATACCGTCGTCTTGCCGACCGCCTCGCCGCGCTGTTTCAGCGCCTCGTACAACTCGTCCGCCGTGACCGCGCGCGCCCCGAACGCGCGCAGCGCGTCGGCCACCCGCCGCTTCTGGCGGGTGTCATAGCCCTCGCCTGTCATGCCGTCCCTCCATATGTTCATGCGCTTGGCATGCTAAAATAGACCAGCTTTAAGCGCTTCCACGTTGTTCTTCATCAGGCTCATATACGTAGCCCCCGCCTCGAAGTCGTCCTTCGATATGTTGTGGCAGGCGTGCATCAGCATGGCGCGCGCGCCGGTTTCGCCGGCGATCGCCTCCGCCATGCGCACGTTGCCCTGTTCGATGTGGTAGACCGTCGGGATGCCCTTCGCGCGCACTTCGCCGATCAGGAACGCCAATGTCGCGGCGCTGGGCTCGGTATCGTGCCCGCAGCCTGGGAACGCCGCCGCGTAGGCAAGCCCGTAGCGCTGCGCAAAGTAGCGCATCGGGAACCGGTCGCCAAACACGATCTCACGCCGCGCGCCACCCTGTACCACCGCCTCGAACGATTGGTCGAGCTCATGAAGCTCGGCAAGATACGCCTCGAGGTTGGCCCTATACGCGTTTGCGTTCTGGGGATCGACTTCGATCAGCGCGTCCGCAATCGCGCGCGATATGGCCATCGCGTTGACCGGCGAGGTCCAGATGTGCTCGTCGGGCTCGGCTTCTTCTTCCTCGGCCTGCATGCCGGGCACGATTTCCTCATCAAGCACCGTGACCGTGTCCATCAGCCGAAGCGCGCGCGCCCGCGTCTCCGGGGCCGCGAACAGACGGTCGACCCACGCCTCGCTCTCGCCGCCGACGTAGATGAACAGGTCGGCCTGCGCAATGCGCAGCATGTCGGTCGGCGCGGGATCGAAAGCGTGCGGCTCCACGCCCGGCTTCATCAGCATCTCCACCCGGGCGCCCGTGCCCCGCGCGATCTGGCGCGCAAAATCGTAGGGCGCAAACAAACTCGCCACCACCACCGGCCCCTCGGCCTGCGCCGCGCCCGCGCCGCGCGCGCAGCCGGCCGTCAGCAGTACGGTAAGGATCAGCCCCGTCAACAAAATGCGTTTCATGAATCATAGACCTCCACGGATATGAAATCGGTTTTCATTTTCATATTATAACCGATTTCAAGTGCCGTCAAGCGCATTTTGCATAAAAAAAAGCAGGCACGCGGGCCTGCATTGTTCAAACTATCCCCTGACGTAATTCAGATACTTGAGCTGCACCCAACCGCCCTTGCCGTTGGCCAGCTTGACGAAACCCCAATCGCCGCGGCGGTTCTGGAGCTTGACCTGCGTGCCGCGCCGGATGCTGCCCAGCTTGTCGGCGATGCTGCGGGGGGCCTTGCGCACAGTCAGGTTGGTGATCTTGTATACCTTATAGATCGCGTTCTTCTTGATCGGGTTGCCCGCCGCCTTGAGGTAGGTGCGGTAGACGTAGCCTTCCTTGCCGTCCGCGGTCTTGATCTTCCACCAACCTTTGACGGTGGCCTTGTGGATGACCGTCTGCTTCTGGGATATCTTGAAGATGATCTCCGAATCGCCGCTCGGGGCCTTGTGTACGCGCAGGCCCTGCACGCGCGACTTGTAGGTCTGCCCCACCTTCGCCGAGGCCGGCAGGGGCAGCAGCGACAGCATCACGAGCGCCGCCAATATAGCGCTCAAGGCGCGCCTCACCTTCGCACAAACCCCAAGCATCGATCGCAACCCCCCAACCTCTTCGGTAATCCGTCTATGCCTCAGCATACCATATCGCCGCCTTTTTGTAAAGGTGGCGAACCGGTAAAATCCGTGCGAGACGGCCGGAAAAATGCGGCAATCCCGGGCATGCGGCGATGCCCACGCCGCGGGTCTTCGTCATTCTTTACCAATATTTCATGTGATTTGCCCCGGATTTTTGTTGTGCTCGGCGCGTGTTTGGGATAAACTATGCCCATAAGTTAGCACTCGTTCCTTTCGAGTGCTAACAAAACCACAAGACACAGGGAGGGTGTACCATGCAGATCAAACCGTTGGGCGATCGCGTCGTGATCAAGAACCTGGAGGCGGAAGAGACCACGAAGGGCGGCATCTTGCTGACCAGCGCGGCCAAGGAAAAGCCGCAGATGGCCGAGGTGTTGGCCGTAGGTCCGGGCGGCAATGTGGACGGCAAGGAGATCACCATGCACGTCGCAGCCGGCCAGAGGGTCATCTACTCGAAGTATGCCGGCACGGAAGTCAAGTTGGACGGCACCGAGTACATCATCGTGCGCCAGTCCGATATCTTGGCCGTCGTTGAAGGCTAACCGAAAATCGCGAGAAGGGCAAGGAGGCAATTGACAATGGCAAAGCAGATTCAGTTTGGCGAAGAGGCGCGCCGCTCGCTTGAGAGAGGCATCAACGCGCTGGCCGATACCGTAAAGATTACCCTGGGCCCCAAGGGCCGCAACGTGGTGCTTGACAAGAAGTTCGGCTCCCCGCTGATTACCAACGACGGCGTGACCATCGCCAAGGAGATCGAGCTCGAGGATGCGTTCGAAAACATGGGCGCGCAACTGGTGAAGGAAGTCGCCACCAAGACCAACGACGTGGCCGGCGACGGCACCACCACCGCGACGCTGCTGGCGCAGGCCATCGTGCGCGAGGGCCTCAAGAACGTAGCCGCGGGCGCGAACCCGATGGTGGTGCGCCGCGGCATCGAGAAGGCCACCTCGGCCGCCGTGGATGCGCTGGCGGGCATCAGCAAGCCGGTCGCGGGCAAGCAGGCGATTGCGCAGGTCGCCGCCATCTCGTCGAGCGACGAGGAGATCGGCGCGCTGGTCGCCGACGCCATGGAAAAGGTGGGCAACGACGGCGTCATCACGGTCGAGGAATCGAAGACCATGAAGACCGAGCTCTCGATCGTGGAAGGGATGCAGTTCGACCGCGGCTACGCCTCGGCCTACATGGCGACCGACACCGAAAAGATGGAAGCGGTGCTCGACAACCCGCTGATCCTGATTACCGACAAGAAGATCTCCAACATCCAGGAAGTGCTGCCGGTGCTCGAGCAGGTGGTGCAGGGCGGCCGCAAGCTGCTCATCATCGCCGAGGAGGTCGAGGGCGAGGCGCTGGCCACGCTGGTGCTCAACAAGCTGCGCGGCACGTTCACCTGCGTCGCCGTCAAGGCCCCCGGCTTCGGCGACCGCCGCAAGGCCATGCTGCAGGACATCGCGATCCTGACCGGCGGCCAGGTTATCACCGAGGAACTGGGCCTCGAGCTCAAGGATACCACGCTCGACATGCTGGGCAACGCCCGCCAGGTCAAGGTGGACAAGGAAAATACCACGATCGTCGAAGGCGCGGGCGACTCCTCCGAGATCAAGGCGCGCGTCGCCTCGATCCGCGCCCAGATCGAAGACACCACGAGCGACTACGACCGCGAGAAGCTGCAGGAGCGCCTGGCGAAGCTCGCCGGCGGCGTGGCGGTAATCAACGTGGGCGCGGCCACCGAGGTGGAGATGAAGGAGCGCAAGCTGCGCATCGAGGACGCGCTCAACGCGACGCGCGCCGCGGTTGAAGAGGGCGTCGTGCCCGGCGGCGGCACCGCGCTGATCTCGGCCAGCAAGGCGGTCGAGGCGCTCATCAAGGAGACGAGCGGCGACGTGCGCACCGGCATTCGGATCGTGCTGCGCGCGCTCGAGGAACCGGTCCGCCAGATCGCGACCAACGCCGGCGTCGAGGGTTCGGTCGTCGTCGAGAAGATCAAGGCGAAGGACAGCGTCGGCTTCGGCTACGACGTGCTCAAGGACGAGTACGGCGACATGACCGCCTGCGGCATCATCGACCCGACCAAGGTGGCCCGCAGCGCGCTGCAAAACGCCGCCTCGATCGCCGCCATGGTGCTGACCACCGAGTCCCTGGTGGCCGACCTGCCCGACAAGAATCCCCCCGCGGCCCCGGCTCCGGGCGGAATGGGCGGAATGTACTAGGACGCCGCTTACGCGGCTTGGCCTCGAAATCTTCCCGCCCGGCCTATTGCCCGCTTTCGCGGGCGGCCGGGCGGAAAGCTTTCGAGGCCGTTTGGGTTACGGGGGAACGGGGCCGCCTTCCTGAATTTCCTGCGGGAAATTCCGGGCGGAAGGCGGGGGACGGGGGGACGGGGCCGCCTGCCTGTCGGCCTGCGGGCCTCCCGGGCGGCAGGCGGACGGGAAGCGATTCCGAGTCGGTCGGCTGCGGCCTCCCTTGGTCGCAATCGCATACACGCCCCCGGTACATGCCCGTGGGCGCGTGGTGACGGGGGCTTCGGCCCCCCATTCCCCCGGGGAGGGGAACGGTGGGAACGAAAAAGCGAAGGAACGAAGAACGAGGGAGCGAAGGAACGAAGAAACGAAGAAACGAAAGAGCGAAAGAGCGAAAGAGCGAAAGAACAAACGGCGAGGCGCTTCGCGCTCGCCGTCGGGGCGGTCTTCGGTCGCCTGCCGTAGCAAACGTGCTATGCGGGCGGCCTTTCCCATTCCCCTCCCAGGAGGGGTGCCCGCAGGCGGGGTGGTGGCCCCCGCGGGGCGTAACCAACCTCCGTACCCGCTTTCTCGAGCCCTGCCATCAGGCTCACCACCCCGTCGCTCCGCGCCACCCCTCCGAGGAGGGGAATGGCTACCCTATTCCCCTCCCAGGAGGGGTGCCCGCAGGCGGGGTGGTGAACCTGTCGGTCGCATAGCCGCAGCTTCGTTTACCGCGCAACCGGGCGGCCGATGCGGCGTCGGCCCATTCCCGTTGGCGTATATCCTCCGCTTCAATCAACAACGACCATCCGCTCCGTCAAATCACGGTCGGCCTTGCGCAGCGCGGGCGCGCGCGTCGTCAGTCCCCACAGGTCGGTCGCGCGGCGCTCCAGTTCGAAGCAGGGATCGCCTTTTAGGCGCACGGGATCGGTAATCAGCGGGATGGCGGCGCGCTCAGACAGGGTTTTTAAGAGCGGTTTTGCGTCGCGGCGAAAGCCGAGTACGCGGGCGTAGGGCGCGCCGTTTTCGTATTGCGCGGCCAGCGCGCGCGTCAGGTCCAAAAGCGCATAGGTCAGCGCGCGCGCGATGCGCGCGCGGGTGTAGCGCTTGCATTTTACAAGGTCGGTCAATCCCTCGCGGCTCGTCGCTTCGCGCGCGCTGCTTAGGATGCGCATCTCCAGCCCCTCGACCACGTCGGGCAGCGCGCGCAGCCGCTCGGCGTCCATGCCGCGCAGCCGGTAGAGCAGCAGCTCGTCGAGCGCCTCCGGCCGGGGCAGCGCGTCCGGCCAGGCCGCGGCCAACGCCTCAAACGTGGCGGGCGGCACGCTGCCCCGGATCGCCGCCGGGCCCTCGGCGCGCAGCGCGCGGCGCACGGCGCTGGCGGAGGCGATCTCGCGCAGCTGCTGATCGTGGTAGTCGCCCACGCGCTGAACGGACAGCGGCCGCATCGGCTGTTTGAATCGGTTGTTGACGCGCAGGTACTCGAGCGCCAGCGCGGTGTTGGGCGCAGCCACCCGCTCGGGCGGCATGGAGAGGTACTCGGCCAACGCCCCGCCGCGCGCGCGCGCGTGCGACTGCCCGCCCGCGAGCCGGGCGCGGATGGCGGCTTTAAGTTCCTGCGGCTCGGATTCCAGCAGCGCGGCCATGGTCGACAGCAGCGCCAGGTTATCCGTCTCGCAGCCGAACGACAGCACGTCCGCCCCAAGCGCGTTAAGCAGCGTCACCCCGCCGAGCGCGAACTGCGGGGCCGGGCGCACGGCAAACAGCGCGGGCAGCTCGACCACCAGGTCGATGCCGCCCGCAAGCGCCATGCGCGCGCGCGCCCATTTGTCGCACAGCGCCGGCTCGCCCCGCTGGGTGAACGCGCCGCTCATAACCGCGACGACATGGTCGCAGCCCGCCGCGCGGGTGCGCGCCACATGCAGCGCGTGCCCGTTGTGAAACGGGTTGTATTCGGCGACGACGCCGGCGATGCGCATCTAGATCGCCTTCGCGTTCGCCAACAGATACTTCTCCGCCTCGCCGTTCCACAGGCCCTTATTGGCCTTGCACAGCCTATCGAGCTCGGCGAACAGCGCATCGGTCTTGCCCTTCTCGGCGAAGTCGTCGATCGCGGTCAGCGGCATCGAGATGCCGGTGTAGATCAGCTTCTTGCCGCCCGGAATCTTGGGCAGGTTCAGCGTGGTCTCGACCACCGCGTCGAGGCCGCCGACGTGGGTAATCATGCCCGCCGGGTTCAGCCGACCGTCGGCGATCATGTCGAGCGACTCGATCATATCGGCGGTGTTGCCGCCCGACGTACCCACGATGTGGGTCATGTTGTAGTGTACGTTGTAGAAGTTGAGCATGGCCGACAGGTTGGGGTTGGTCGGGCCCGCGAAGAAGTTCAGGCAGCCGTCGCGCGAGAGGATCTTGTCGCCCTGCTCGATCACCGGGGCGACCGGCGCGAATACCATCACGTCGTCGTAGCCGCGGCCGGCGGTCAGCGCCATCAGAGCGCCCACCGGGTCCTCGCCCGAGGTGTTCAGGTACACGAGCTTCACGCCGTGCTTCTGCGCGTCCTCGACCGTGTAGATCGATGCCGCGCGGTCGAGCCGCGCCTGGTCGATGTCGGTCACGACCAACAGCCCCGGCCTGCGGTCGCAGTGAATCGCGTAGTCGATCGCGCCCAGGCCCATCGGGCCCGCGCCCGCCAGGATCGCGAGGTTGCCGCCCTCCACGATGCCCATGTCATGCACGTACTCGCCCGCGCGCGTATGGTACATCGCGTGGAACGTGCCCACGATGCAGCTCAGCGGCTCGGCCAGCGATCCGTAGAAGAAGGCCTCGGCGTTGTACTTGAGCAGGCTTTCGGCCTCCATGACGATCGGCTCGATGATCGCATAGGTGGCGTCGCCGCCCATGTATTCAAACGAATAGCCGGGCGTCTGGATCGCGCCGTTCATCGCGGGCTGGATGCCGAACTTCTCGCCTGCTTTGAACTGATCGGCCCAACGGCTGCCTACCTGCTCGATCACGCCGCAGAACTCATGGCCCACGATGACCGGCTTCTTGTCGATGCCGTCGGGCACGCGCTTGTGCTTGCTGCCCTGCATCGCCGCCTTGTAGGAGGACATGCAGATGGAGTCGGACACGATCTTCACCAGGATCTGGTCGTCCCTGATCGAGGGCAGTTCGAAGCTCTCCAGCCTCAAATCGTTTTCGCCGTACAGGCGCACCGCAGTGGTTTTCATATGGGTTCTACCTCCTTATAAGCCCATGATCCCCCGTAGTCCCTCTCACGCGAATACGGCCGCAGCCGTATTCGCGCAACCCTAAAACATCTGTTGCCCGCCGGTCACGTTGATCGCCTGGCCGGTCATGTAGCTCGCCTCGTCGCTCAGCAAAAACACCATGACGTTGGCCACGTCCTCGTACTGGCAGCCGCGCTTCATCGGCACCTGGTTCATGTACTTCTCGCGGATCTTCTCCTTGGTGGTGCCCTGGTTGCGGGCGTATTGCTCGTAGAGCGAATTGACCCACAGCGGCGAGTCGAGCAGGTTGCCCGGCAAAATGGCGTTCACGCGGATGTTCTCCTCGGCCAGCTCCAGCGCCAGCGACTGGGTCAGCCCCACACCGCCGAACTTCGAAGCCGCGTAGGCGCAGTTCTTGGCCGAGCCCTTCTTGCCCGACTTCGAGTTGATCTGCACGATCGAGCCCTTGCCGCTTGCGCGCATGTGGGGCACGACGGCCTTGCAGCTATTGAAGTAGCCGTTCAGGTTGACGTCGACCACCTTGCTGAACTGCTGATAGGTCATCTCCTCGATCGGGCCCGAGATCACGATGGCGGCGTTGGCGACCATCAGGTCGATCCGGCCCCATTTGTCGACAGCCGCCTTGGCCATGGCCTCGCACTGCGCCCCATCACACACATTGACCTGTACGGCGACCGCGTCCCTGAGCGAAGCCGCCACCTTACCGGCCGCTTCGATATTCATGTCGGCCACGAGCACGCTCGCGCCCTCCCGATCGAGCCTAAGCGCCAGCGCTTCGCCCAAGCCCTGCGCCGCGCCGGTAATCACCGCCACCTTGCCCCGAAGCCGTCCCGCTCCCTCGTACATGTCCGGTTCATCTCCTTAAGAAACAGTTCTCTACAATAATTATACCACATTCGCAACCGGCATACACATTGGGTTCGTAAACTGGGCGATAATTCGGATGAACGGACGGCGGCGGACCTCCGTTTGAAGGTCCGCCGCCCTGCGATCATGCCCATGTGATATCAAATGCTCCGCTCGTAGGTGATGGTCATCTTGACCCGGTCGGCGCACATCAGGTTGAACGAGCAGTGGTTGGCCAGACCGTCCGCGCCGTAGGTAGTCTTCTCCACCAGAAACAGCGAGTCGCCGGTGTTGCACTTCAGGTCGCGGGCCTCGTCCGGCCGCGCCAGCGTGGCGGTGATCTCCTTGACGACGCGCACATTTTGAAGCCCGTACTTTTTCTCCATCAACTCGTAGGTGGAGGTGTTGTCCTGAACCAGGTCCATAAGGCCGGGCAGCCTGCCCTCGGTGAACACCGAGCGGTCCAGCGAGATGCGCGAATTCTCCACCTCGAGCACGCGCACCAACTCGCATACCGGCGCGCCGGGCGGTATGCCCAGCATGCCGGCCTCCTTGCCCGTCGCGCCGCGCCGCTCCTTGCGCAGCACCCGCACGTAGGAATCCCCCTCGCGCATGCTGCTGAAGCCCTGAAACCCGTCCATGGCCATGACCTTGATGGCGATCTTGGGTTGACCCACAAAGGTACCCTTGCCCTGCTTGCGCTCCAGCAATCCCTCGCTCACCAGTTCGTGCACGGCGCGGCGCGCCGTGATCCGGCTCACGCCGAACTGCCGGCACATCTCCGCCTCCGACGGCAGCCGCTGACCCGGCGCATACTGACCCGTGCGGATGGCCACCCGCAAGTGCTGCATCATCTGCTCGTACAGCGTCGTATACGATTCGCTTATCAAGGACATCTTTTCGCTCACAGGCAGACCCCTTCGTCAATAATTACGCCTCAAAGGGCTTCCCATAGCCGAACCCGCCGTAGGTGGCGCACGTCTTGGCGGCGCAGTCGGCGGCAAAGTCGAGCGCCTCCTCCATGGCCGCGCCGTGTACAAAGCGGGTCAGGAAGCCGGCGATGAAGCTGTCGCCCGCGCCCATCGTATCTACTACGCGAACCGGCTTGATGCCCTGGCGATACAAGGCGCCCCGCCGGGAAAACAGCGCGCCCCTGTCGCCCTGGGTGATCCCGATGACCTCCACGCCGTGTCCGTGCACCGACGCGATGAGCGCTTCGGTCTCGGCATCGCTGAGCTCGGAGCCGCTGAAAAACGCAAACCGCAGATGGGGGCAGATCAGCGCCAGGTAGTCCTCGCTGAGGGGCAGGTTGGAAAAATCGTAGGACAGCTCGCACGCCGAGCGCATCTTGGCCAATTCAGGTTCAATAGAAGAATAGCACGATGTGTGGCAAATGTCAAATTGCCGCATGTAGTCGATGTCGGCCGGCATCAGGCGGATGCGCACGATGTGTTGGGCGGTGTCCTTGGGCCCGCCCACAAACGCGCGGTCGCCCGCAGGCGTCAGCTGCACCTGGGGATGGCCGGTGATGGCGTACACCTTCCGGCTGCGGCCGTAGGCGATGCCCTCCTGCCGGAGCGCCCACTTGAGATGCTCCGCCTCGCGGTCGTCGCCGAACACGCCCAGGTATTCCACCCGTTCAAACCCCGCGCGCTTACAGCCCACGGCCACGTTGACGGCATTGCCGCCGGGGTAGTACATGTTTTGATCCAGGTAACAGTCCACCACATTGTCGCCCAGCGCCAGCATGTTCATGATCGAAAAACTCCTTTTGTTTTGGTGGCCCGGCGGCCACTAGCCTTTGACCGCGCCCGCCGTCATGCCCCGGATGAACTGCTTCTGCATCGCGATGAACACCAGCACAAGCGGAACGGCGGAGATCGTCAGCCCCGCAAACAGCAGCGCGAAATCGGTGTTCAGCGCGTCCCTAAAGACCATCAGGCCCGAGGGGATGGTCTTGTACGCCCTGGAGTCGATGAAGATGATCGAGAACAGGAACTCGTTCCAGGCGTAGTAGGCCACCAGGATGGCGCAGGTCAGCAGGATGGGCTTTGAAATGGGCAGGTAGATGCGCGTGAGCACCTGCATCGAGGTGCATCCGTCAATCGTGGCCGATTCCCGCAGTTCCTTGGGCAGGCACAGGAAATAGGAGCGCACCAGCATCAGCGTGATGGGCATGCGATAGGCCGCGTAGGGCAGAATCATGGCCCAGTAGGTGTCGTGGATGCCCAGCGCCTGGATGATCTTGTACAGCGGGATCAGCGTCACCTGCGGCGCCAGCATCATCCCGCCCATGCCCATCAGGAACACCAGCGAATTGCCGCGGAAGCGGTAGCTGACCAGCCCGTAGGAGGCCAGCGCGGCGATCGAGACGCACAGCACGATCGTGCTCGCGGTGACCAGCACGCTGTTCAGGAAGTAGCCCGATATGCCGGCGTTCCAGGCCTTGACGTAGTTCTGCCATTGGGCTGCGGCGGGCAGGCCCCACAGGTTGCGGAAGAACTCCCGCTCGGTCTTGAGCGAGGAGAGCACCATCCACACAAGCGGGTACAGCACCATCACAAAGTACAGCGACAGAAGCGAGGCGGCGACGATCATACCGGGGGACCAGCGATGCCGTATGGCCGTAGGGCGCTTCAATGCAGACGCCATCTCAGTCCACCTCCCCGGAGCGCAGGCCGACCTTTTGCAGCGCGGCCAGCGTAAGGCAAATCAGCAGCATGAGGATGGCGATGGCCGAGGCATAGCCCATCCTGTCCTGGGTGAAGGCCATGTTGTACATGTACACCGACAGCGTCACCGAGGCGTTGCCCGGCCCGCCCTTGGTCAGGATGTACACGTCGTTGAACACCAGGAACGCGCCGGAAACGGTGGTCACCATGGTCACAAAGATCATCTCGCGCACCTGGGGCAAGGTGACGGTGAAGAAGCGCTGCACCCGGCCCGCCCCGTCGATCTCCGCCGCCTCGTACATCTCCTCGGGTATCTTCTGGATGGCGACGATGAACAGCATCATCGTGTAGCCCATCGAATGCCATTGCGACATGGCGATCGCGCAGAAGATGGCGCTTTCGGATCGACCCAGCCAGCCGGTCTTGCCGTTTCCGCCCAGCAGGTTAATTAAACCGTTCAGAATGCCCTTGGGCGCGTAGATCTGGGTGAACAGCATGGCGATGACCGTGGTGGAGATCAGCACCGGCAAGAAGTACATCGTGCGAAACGGCGTGGCCACCCGCCGGAAAAGCCGGTCCTCCAGCAGCGCCGCGCAGATCAGCGACAGGAACACTTGGCAGAGCACGGAGAACAGGCAGTACCAGATGTTGTTCCGGATCGCCGAGTAGATCACCGGGTCCGTGAGCAGCGTCTTCAGGTTTTCCGTGCCGACGAAGGTCTGCTCCGGGGAGAACGCGGAGAACTTGCGGAAAAGGTAGTAGAAGTTCTGCAGCATGGGGATGTAGACGAAGGTCCCCATGAGCAAGACCAGCGGTAGCACATACAGCCAGGGCGTCAGCACCCGGCCCGTCACGCGTCGGCGCGCGGCCGGTTTGGCGATGCTCATACGCACGGCAGAGCCTCCTTCCATCGCGGAATAGCGCAATGCCGCCAATCCGAGGCAGCGTCAGATTGGCGGCATTCCCATTCACAGGATTATTTGCTCGCCGCCTCTTTGGCCGCGACCTGGACGCCCTCCATGACCTGCTCGGGCGTCATGTCGCCGGTCAGTAACAGCTGGCCGCCCTTCATGAAGGCGGAGGCCACGGTGGCATCCAGCGCGTTGTCCTGCCACAGCGTGGTGCCCGAGGATTTTAGGATCAGTTCCACGGCTTCCAATTGCTTGGGGCTGGACACGGTCTGGGCGTTAACCGCGCCCTTGACGCAGGAGAGCTCGCCCGTCATCTTTGTCATCAGGCTGCCGTTTTCCTGGCTGATGAAGAATTTTACGAAGGCCTGGGCCGCTTCGGGGTGCTTGCATTCGGCGGAGATCATCATGCCCTCGGGCGCGCCGGTCAGCTCGTCCGGGTCGCCCTTGCCGTCGGGCAGCGCGGGCATATCGAAGAAGCTGTACTCGAAGTCCGCGCCGTCCGCCAGGTACTTGATCTCGGCCAGCTGCATGTAACAGAGCATGCCCTCCTGGTCGATGAACGCATTGCGGGCGTAGGTGTGGTCCACCGAACAGGGATCCTCGGTCATGTACTGCTTAAGGTCCGCAAAGCGGTTCAGCATGGCGATGTAGCCGGGATCGCTGAAGTCGCCCTCCAGCGCGTAGTCCTTGGCCACCACCGCCGGGTCCACCATGCGCTGCACCAGCGTGCCCATGTAGTGGGATACCGCCCATTCGGCCGAGAAGCCCTCGCTGAGGGGGCGCTCATGGCCGGCGGCCTTCAGGGCGTCCAGCACGGCGATGAATTCGTCCCAGGTGTTGGGCTCCGCGAGGCCCAGCCGGTCAAACTCGGTCTTGTTGTAGAAGAACACCTTGCCGTCCATCGACCACGGAATGCCATACTGCTTGCCGTCGTAGTTGAACGGGCCCCACTGGCTCTCGGTAATCTGGGCCGCCCAGTCGGGATCGGCGGCAATCATGTCGTCAAGCGCCAGCACCCGGCCGGATTTGACGAGGTTGCGGCCAAAGCTGCCGCTCCAGGACATGAACACATCGGGAATCTCCGAAGAGCCCACCAGCACGCGAATCTTTTCCTTATAACTGTCGTTGAGCACCGGGTCGATCAGCACGATGTCGATGTTGGGGTTGGCCGCCTCGAACGCCGCGACGACCTGATCCATGTACGGTCCCTTGGGCTCGTTGGGCCAGCGGTGGAAGAAGGTCAGCGTGACCTTCTCCTGTGCGAGGGCGGACAAGGCGGTAAACAGACCGAGGACGAGGACCAGCGCCAGCAACATGGACAGTGACTTCTTCATGTTTTCTCCTCCTTGTGCTATGATAACATATCTTGCCGGGTCTTGCGACCGCGGTTATGATTCGCAACGAAAAGAGGCGGCGGGATTCATGGTCTGGCAATCAATATTCCATCTTCCACATGTAGCGGCGCACGGACAGCGGATGCCCCTTTTGCTCGGCCAACTGGTCGGCGTACTGGCGAAGAACCGCCCCGGCGATGATCGGAGCGAAGTAGCCGCGCAGGTCCTCGTCGATGCCATCCATGATGAAGCTCGCGGCGTCGATGACCTCCACCCGGTCGGAGTACTTCCTGGCAAAGGCCAGCGCGCGCTCGTCCAGGTAGCGGGTCGCGCCGCTGTTCAGGATGATGATGAAGGGCACGTTGTCGTCGGTCACCTCAAACGGGCCGTGGAAGTACTCGCCCGAGTGAATGGCGCTGGAATGCACCCAGAGCATCTCCATCAGCAGGCAGACGGCGAAGGAATAGGCCAGGCCGTAGCACGCGCCGGAGGACATGGTGTAGATCAGCCCCTCGCGCTTGTAGGCCTTGCCATAGACGCGGGCGTTTTCAAGGGTGGCTTCTTTATTGGCCGGAACCAGGCGTTCGAGCGCGTCCACCGCGCGGATCGCGCGCTCATATTTTTCATTGGGCGCGATGGCGTTCAGCACATGGAATACCAGGCGGAACAGCATGGCGTTGTTGGTCTCGGCGGGATTGGATTCCGGGCCCCAGGTGTACTCGACGCCGTACTGCGCCGCTTCCCACAGCGGAGAGCCCGGCTTAAAGGAGAAGCACACGGTCAGCGCGCCGGCCCTGCGGGCAAAGGCGGTGGCTTCCACCGTCTCCGGCGTATTGCCGCTGTGCGAGCAGGTAATCACAAGGCTCCCCGGGCCCAGTGCCTTGGGCGCGCGGTGGATGAACTCGTTTGCGGTGTATACCGCCGAGGGCGTCTCGACTTCCAAATCGCAGATGTACTGCGCCGGTTCGAAGATGGCCTTGGAGCCCCCGCACGCGACAAAGTAGATGTTGCGGATGGCGCGCCCCTTAAGCGCCCCCTGTACCCGGTCGAGCTGCTGAACCTGATTCGCGTTCATGTGTCGTCCTCCTGCCCTGTATAATGGATTGTGCGATCATATGACATCATATGACGTCATATCGCTTTATAGGTGAGTATATACACCGAACAGGCACTTGTCAATAGATTTGAGTCAGTTTTTTGGAATTTTCAGACTTTCTGGATTTCTTCGTTAGATTTTTGTACCCGCCATTTCCCCGGCGGGAGGGTATGGGGAGGGTCTCACCGACAGGTTCGGGTGGGCGTAGGCCGCCCCTACGGCGAGCGCGAAGCGCCTCGCCGTTCGTCTGACCCAGCCCTTACGGCGAAACGCCGCGTCCGTAGGGGCGATGCCCGCATCGGCCCGGCCGGTCGGGCACCCCTCCCAGGAGGCGAATAAGCAGGTAGCCATTCCCCTCCTCGGAGGGGGTGGCGCGGAGCGACGGGGTGGTGAGCCTGATGGCAGGACTTGAAAAGCGGGTACGGAGGTTGGTTACGCCCTGCGGGGGCCACCACCCCGCCTGCGGGCACCCCTCCTGGGAGGGGAATGGGGGGCCGAAGCCCCCGTCACCACGCGCCCACGGGCATGTACCGGGGGCGTGTATGCGATTCCGACAAAGGGAGGCCGCAGCCGACCGACTCGCAATCGCTTCCCGTCCGCCTGCCGCCCGGGAGGCCCGCAGGCCGACAGGCAGGCGGCCCCGTAGCCCCCGTACCCCCGCCTGCCGCCCGGAAAACCCCGCAGGGTTTTCAGGCAGGCGGCCCCGTCACCCCATCGCTCCCCCGCCTTCCGCCCGGAATTTCCCGCAGGAAATTCAGGAAGGCGGCCCCGGAACCCCGTAACCAAAACGGCCTCGAAAGCTTTCCGCCCGGCCGCCCGGAGCCCGCGAAGCGGGCGAACGGGCAACCGGGCGGAAAGCTTTCGAGGCCTCGCCGCGTAAGCGGCGCGGTCCTAGTAATTCTTCTCCTGCAACTGGAAGTAGGCCTTCGGGTGGGCGCAGACCGGGCACTTCTCGGGGGCGCGCTTGCCGATCATCAGGTGACCGCACACGCGGCACTGCCAGACCATGTCGCCGTCGCGCGAGAACACCAGGCCCCCCTCGACGTTGCCCAGCAGCGTCAGATAGCGGTCTTCATGAGACTTCTCGATCTTGGCCACGGCCTCAAACTGGCGGGCGATCTCATCGAAACCTTCCTCGCGCGCCACCTCGGCGAAGCCCTTGTACATGTCGGTCCACTCGTAATGCTCGCCCGCGGCGGCCGCCTTCAGGTTGTTCGGCGTGTCGGAGATGCCGCCCAGGTGCTTGAACCATATCTTGGCGTGTTCCTTCTCGTTGTCCGCAGTCTCCTGGAACAGCGCCGAGATCTGCTCGTAGCCTTCCTTCTTGGCGACGGAGGCAAAGTAGGTGTACTTGTTGCGCGCCTGTGATTCGCCGGCAAACGCCGCCTGCAGATTGGCCTCGGTGCGGGTACCCTTCAGTTCCTTCATACGCGTAGCTCCTTTCGGTCGTCTGTTACATCGGCCCTCTATAGTATACCCACCATGTTGGGTGGCTAAACCCTCGATGAGGTCGCGCCGCCGCTCGCGCGTGATGCTCAGCGCCTGCTCACGCCGCCAGGCCTCGATCTGCGCGTGGTGGCCGCCCACCAGCACCTCGGGCACCGAAAGGCCCCTGTATGTGCGCGGGCGTGTATATTGCGGGTATTCAAGCAGCCCCGAGGAAAAGCTCTCGTCCACGCTCGATTCCGCGCTGCCCAGCACGCCCGGAACCAGGCGCGCGACCGCGTCGATCACCACCAGCGCCGCCAATTCCCCACCGGTCAACACATAGTCGCCGATCGACAGTTCCTCAAAGCCGCACAGGTCGAGCGCGCGCTGGTCGACGCCCTCGTAGTGGCCGCACAGCAGCGTAAGCTCCCTCTCGCGCGAAAGCTCGCGCGCAACCTCCTGGCTGAACGTGCGTCCGCGCGGCGACAGGTAGATGCGTCGGCCGCAAAAACCGTCCCGCTCCAGCGCCTCCACCGCGTCCACGATCGGTTGCGCCAGCATCACCATGCCCGCGCCGCCGCCGAACGGGTAGTCGTCGGTGTTCTTGTGCTTATTGGCCGAAAACGGCCGGATGTCGACCGGCTCGGCCTCGATCAGCCCGCGCGCGGCCGCGCGGCCCAGGATGCTCTCGCCGAGCACCGGGCGCAGCATGTCGGGAAAGATCGTCAGCACCTTGATACGCATGCATTATTCCTCGTATACCGCGACCTCGCTCAGGCGCTTGGCCGATAGCAAGATGCGCTTGCGCGCAACATCGACCGAAAGCACCACGCTCTTGAGCGCGGGCACCAGCACTTCGCCGCGCGCGCCGCGGAACACGTACACGTCGCTCGCGCCCGGCTGCAGCACCTCATGAAGCCGGCCGACCGGATTGCCCTCGTCGTCGGTCGCCTCGCAGCCGATCAGATCGACGATGAACTCGGCGTCCTCCGGCAACTCGATCGCGTCCTCGCGGCCGACGTACATCAGCCGCCCGCGCAGCGCCTCGGCCCGGTCGCGGTCGCGCACCCCCTCGACCACCATGTAGACCGCGTCCGGGTCGATCCGGGTGGCGCGCACCTTGGCCTCCCGGTACGCGCCGTCCAGCAGCCAGTAGATCTTCGTCAGCGCCTCAAAGCGCATCGGGTCGCTCGTAATCGGGCGCACCTTGATCTCGCCCTTGACGCCCTGGGGCTTTAACACCTCGCCGATCGCCAAATACCCATCCAGCATGTCAGATAATCTCCACGAATACCGGTTTTTGTCCCTTGGCCGTCGCCGCCTTGACCACCGTGCGGATGGCCTTGGCGATGCGGCCCTGCTTGCCGATGACCTTACCCATGTCGCCCTCGGCAACCCGCAGCTCGATCACTACGCTGTCGGCGCCTGTAACTTCGCGCACGTCCACCTGATCGGGCTGCTCGACCAACGACTGAGCAATGAAGCGAACCAATTCGACCATGTGCATCACCTCTCGCGCGCAGGCTTAGAGCGCGCCGCCCTTCTTCAACAGCGCGCGCGTGGTATCGGTCGGCTGCGCGCCCACGCCCAGCCAGTGCTTCGCGCGCTCCTGATCGATCTTGAGCTCGACCGGCTCGGTCAGCGGGTTGTAGTAGCCGATTTCCTCGATGAAGCGGCCGTCGCGTGCGTTGCGGCTGTCGGTGACGACGATGCGGTAGAACGGCTGCTTCTTCATGCCCATTCTCTTCAGGCGAATCTTGACCATGTGGGTTTCCTCCTCATTCTTGACACCGTTATGAAATTTATCAAATCCGCCCGCCGTTCAGACGGGAGGGGTTTGAACCTCGGGAAGTTTGGAGGGCCGCAGCCCTCCATGTTTAATCATAGGTGCCGGCTCTGCCAGTGCCTATGGATGCAGGCAAAGGGCGCGCTTGCCCGTTCGACTCGGAATCATCTCATGCGGCCGGATTCGCGCGACTCACTTCAGCCCGAACGGCATCTTCATCCGGCCGCGCTTGCCCGCGCTCATCATCTGCTTCATCATGCCGCGCGCCTGTTCGAACTGCTTGAGCAGCAGGTTGACCTCCTGCACCTGCACGCCGCTGCCGGCGGCGATGCGCCGCTTGCGGCTGGCGTTCAGGATGTCGGGGTTGCGCTTCTCCATGGCCGTCATCGAGCGGATGATGGCGATCGTCTTGCGCTGCTCCCTGGCGACCTTGTCCTCGTCGATCTCAATGTCCTTGAGCTTCGCGCCCACGCCGGGGATCATCTTGAGCAGGTCGGAGACCGACCCCATCTTGGTCACCTGCTGCATCTGTTCCATATAATCGTCGAGCGTAAAGCTCTGCGTGCGCACCTTGCGCAGCATGTCGCCGGCGGCCTTCTCGTCCATCGTGTCCTGGGCCTTCTCGATGAGGCTCAGCACGTCGCCCATCCCTAAGATCCGCGAGGCCATGCGCTCGGGGTGAAAAGGCTCGATGTCGGTCGGCTTCTCGCCCACGCCGCTGAATTTGATCGGCTTGCCGGTGACCGCCTTGACCGAGATCGCCGCGCCGCCGCGCGTGTCGCCGTCGAGCTTGGTCAGGATCACGCCGTCGACGCCCAGGTTCTTGTTGAAGGTGTCGGCCACGTTGACGGCGTCCTGGCCGGTCATGGCGTCAACCACGAGCAGGATCTCCGTGGGCTTCACGGCGGCGCGAACCTGCCGGAGCTCTTCCATCAGATTTTCGTCGATGTGCAGCCGGCCGGCGGTATCCAGGATCACCGGGTCGCGCCCGTAGTAGCGCGCATGCTCGATGGCCGCCTTGGCGATCTCGACCGGGCTCGTCTGGCCGCGCTCGAACACCTCGACGCCCACGGTCTCGCCCACCACCATCAGTTGCTTGATCGCCGCCGGGCGGTAGATGTCGCAGGCCACCAGCAGCGGCTTCTTGCCCTGCTTCTTAATCAGACCGCCGAGCTTGCCGGCCATCGTGGTCTTGCCCGCGCCCTGCAGGCCGCACAGCATGTACACCGTCGGCGGGTTCGACGCATAGGTCAGCCGCGCGCCCGTGCCGCCCATCAGCGCGGTCAATTCCTCGTTCACGATCTTGACGACCTGCTGGCCCGGGGTGAGGCTTGCCAAAATCTCCGCGCCCACCGCGCGCTCGGTCACGCGCCTGACGAAGTCCTTGACCACGATAAAGTTCACGTCGGCCTCGAGCAGCGCCATGCGCACCTCGCGCATGGCCTCCTTGACGTCGGCCTCCGTCAGCTTGCCCTTGCCGCTCAACTTGCGGAACGCCTGGGATAATTTCTCGGTCAGGCCCTCAAACGCCATGGCGCTTCACCTCGCTATATCTCACGTTGGACGTACTCGATCCGCTCGAGCGCCCGGCGGGCTGAGTCCAGCGCCGACTCGCTGCCCGGCGCGGGCGTCACCGCCGAGAGCTGCTCGCGGCAGGCCGCCACCGCCCGCTCCATGTCCAGCCAGCGCACCATCAGCCTGAGCTTTTGCTCGTAGCCCAGCAGCTTTCCCTTGGCGTGGCGCAGCGCGTCGTACACGCCCTGGCGCGACACGCCCAACTCCGCGGCGATCTCGGTCAGCGACCAGTCCTCTTCGCAGTACAGCCGCACGAGCTCCGCTCTCCGCTCGGTCAACAGCGGCCCGTAGAAGTCGTACAGCAGGCCGATCTCGATTCGCTCCTCCATCGCATACGCCTCCGCAAGTGGGTTTATTCTACACGATCTCGGGCGTTCCCGTCAAGTAAAATATCTTGACACCAACAAGCCCTTGCCAGCGCGCGCCAAAAGCGGTATGATTAGGGAACAACGGAATCTTTACAAATTGCGGGAGGACATCCTATGGGCATCGCAAAGACATCGTTCGGCCGTTTGCCGGACGGCAGGGAGGCTACGCTGTACACGCTCAAAAACACGTCGGGCGCCTGGGTCTCGATCACCGACTTCGGCGGTACGCTGGTCTCGCTGGGCGTGCCCGACCGGGAGGGGACGCTGGGCGACGTGCTGCTCGGCTACCCGACCGTCGCGGGTTATACCCCGAACATGGGCTACCTGGGCGCGTTGATCGGGCGGGTGGGCAACCGCATCGCACACGGGCGCTGCCTGTTGAACGGCGAGCCGCTCAAGCTCGCGACCCGTTCGAACGGCCACCACCTGCACGGCGGCGGCGAGGGCTTTGACCGCAAGCTGTGGACGGCTTCGCCCGACGAAGCGGCGGGTACGCTGACGCTCGCCTACGTGAGCCCGGACGGCGAGGAGCACTACCCGGGCACGCTGAGCGTGACCGTGGTCTACGGCTGGAGCGAGGACAACGCGCTGTCGATCCGCTACACGGCCGACTGCGACCGCGATACGCTGTGCAACCTGACCAACCACGCCTACTTTAACCTGGAGGGCGAGGGCAGCGGCACGATCGAGGCACACACGCTCAGGCTCGACGCCGATTTCTTCACCGTCACCGACCGCGATCTGATCCCCACGGGCGAGCTGCGCGCGGTGGACGGAACGCCGTTTGACCTCAGGCAACCCAAGCTGCTGTCGGAGGGGCTCGGATTGACAAAAAGCGACGAGCAGCTCGGCTACGGCGGCGGCTACGACCACAACTTCTGCCTGAACGGCGAGGGCTTCCGCGAGGCGGGCCTGCTGTACGCGCCCGCGTCCGGCCGCGCCATGGTGCTTGAGACCGACCAGCCTGGCGTGCAGTTCTACGCGGGCAACACGCTCTCGGGCGTTAACGGGGCCAAGTGCGGCCGCGTCTACGGCATGCGCGAGGGCCTGTGCCTCGAGACCCAGGCCTACCCCGACGCGCCCAATCACGCGCATTTCCCGAGCATCGTGCTGCGCGCCGGCGCGCGCTACGATACCCGCACAACTTATCAATTCTTCGTTCAGTAGGCAACTTCCTCCCCGGGGGATTCCCGGGGAGAAACCCTCTGTGTTCAATCATTTGCGCCGGCTCTGCCGGTGCAAATGGGTTCCGATAAAGGGCAAGCTTGCCCGCCCGACCCAAAATCAACTCCGGCAGCCGGATGCGAGGGACCGCGCTTGACACCTAAAAGAGATCATGGTAGAGTAACACGAGACCGATCAATGAGTTAATGCTGATGCTAGATTGATGAGGAGGAATTCACCATGCCGCAAAGCGATACCGCCCTGTCCGGCTTCCGGGATGTCCTCACCAGGCTGACCAGCGCGGCCGAGCCCTGGCACTTTCTGCTCGCCGCCCTGATCCTGCTGGTTTTGTCCATCGTGCTGATCGGCGCGCTGGCCAGACGCAACCGTCGCTACGACGACCTGCTCGAGGAGCGCGAAAAGCAGGATTATGCCGCGCAGCGCATAGAAAAGGAACGCCAGCAGGCGCTGGGTGAAAAGGACAGCGCCCTCCGCCTCGCCGAGCGCGAGCGCGAGCGAGCGCGCGAGGAAAAGGACGCGCAGCTGCGCGACAGGGACGAACAGCTGCGCGAGAAAGACGAACGCATCGAGCAACTGACCGGGCAGGTGAGCGCGCTGACCCGCTTCCGCGACGAGTACGTCGCCATCCCGGACGCGCGCGCCGAGGCCGCCCGCATCGTGCGCGAGGCCAAGGAGCACGCCTACCTGGTCTCCAGCCGCACCGAGATGGAATACGCCGAGCTCATCGAGCACGCCAACCAGGAAGCCGAGTCCATCCGCTCGCTGGCGCAGCAGCGGCTCTCGCGCTCACATGAGACGCTCAAGGCGGCGCTGGTGCGCGCGAGCGAGATCGTCGAGGAGGCGCACGCCGCATCTTCCCGGCTGTCCCAGTCGGGCGTGGCCTACGTGCCCGCGCCGCGCCTGATCGAGGCGCCCTCCGAGGCCGAGGCCCAGGCGGAAACGCCGGTGGAGCCGCAAGCGCCCGCCGAGGCTGGCGGCGCGGCCGAAACCGAATAACGAGGAGGCCTCCGTGTCCAAATTAACTGCCAAGCTCTCCGAGCGGCTGCCGCCCATGGCGGTCAATGCCCTGAAGATCATCGGTGTGATGGTTGCGCTGGCGCTGGGCCTGTTCCTGATTCTCAAGCTGGCCGACTTGATCCTGCCCTTCGTCGTGGCCTTCGCGGTTGCATCCATCGTGGAGCCGCTTGTTCGTGTGCTGAACAGGCGGCTCCGCCTGTCCCGGGGCATCGCTTCGGCGGCGGCGGTGCTGCTCGTGGTGGCGGTGCTGGCGGCTGCGCTGGGTCTCGTGACGGTCAGGCTGATAAACGAGGCGAAGGATTTCGCCTTCCAGTTGCCCGCGATGTATACGGATCTGACGAACAAGACCGCTGTCCTGCTGGCCGACTTGGGCGCGCGCTACGACTTCATCGACAAGGAAGCCATCGGCATGGTCAACCAACTGCTGGACAGGCTGCGCACCGGGCTCTTAAGCCTGGTCAACACCGTCACGCGCGGCGCGTGGGGCGTGGTGTCATCGGTGCCGCGCATGGTCGTCACCGTGGTCGTAACGCTGCTGTCGGCCTTCTTCCTGGTGCGCGACCGCGACTACATCGCGCGCTTCCTGCACCGCCAGCTGCCCGAGTGCTGGATCCGGCAGGCGAAGTCGGTGCGCGACGACCTGTTCGGCGCGCTGTTCGGCTACGTGCGGGCGATGCTGATCCTGATGACGGTCACCTTTGTCGAGTTGGCGGTCGGCTTTTCGCTGGTGGGCATCGACCACGCCGTCCTGTTCGCGATGGTCATCGCGGTGCTGGACGCGCTGCCGGTGCTGGGCACGGGCACCTTCGTGGTGCCCTGGGCGCTCTACAACCTGCTGACCGGCCATTTCCGTATGGCCGTCGGTCTCTTGCTGGTGTTTGCCGTGGTGTGGACGGTGCGCCAACTGCTCGAGCCGCGCGTAGTGGGTAACCAGATCGGCATCCATCCGCTGCTGACGCTGCTGAGCATGTACATTGGCATGCGCCTCCTGGGCGTGTTCGGCATGATCTTGGGCCCGATTTCGCTGATCGTGCTGCGCAACCTGTTCCGCGTCTGCACGGACGGGCGCACGCTGCGCGAGATGCTGTATGAGGGCATCGAGATGCCCGAGGAGGAACTGCGCAAGGATCTGCCGCCCGAGCCCGAGCCGCCGTCCCTGCTGGGCCGCGCGGCCGATACCGCCTCGAATCTCCTGTCAAAGCGATTCTCCAGGCGCCGGTGATTGCTCTGGGGCCCGCCACGCTTTTGACACAGCTTTTTGATAAGCTGTGCCCATCATCCGATGTTCGGAGGGGAACGCCATGGACGAACACCAACGCGGATACCGCATCCTGATTGCCGACGACGACGCCAATGTACATCAGTCGCTGGGCAGCTATTTCCGACGCGAGGGTTACCAACTGCTGTCGGCCTACGACGGCGAGGAGGCCGTGCGGCACGTGCGTCACTCGCGCCCCGACATGATGCTGCTGGACATCATGATGCCCAAGATGGACGGGCTGGTCGTGTGCCGGGAGGTGCGCAAGAGTTCCAACATCCCGATCATCATGCTGACCGCCAAGGGCGAGGAGTTCGACAAGCTGCTGGGGCTGGAGCTGGGCGCGGACGACTACATTGCAAAGCCCTTCAGCCCGCGCGAAGTGCTGGCGCGCGTCAAGGCGGTGCTTAGGCGCATGTACGAGCTCAAGGACACCTCGAAGGACACGCAGCTGGTCGTGTGCAACCTCGACATCGACATGGGCGCGTTCATCGTGAAGCTGAACGGGCAGGTGGTGCCCTGTACGCCCAAGGAGATCGAGATCCTGTGGACGCTGGCCGGCAACCCGGGCATGGTGTTCAGCCGCGAGCACCTGCTGCAGAGCATCTGGGGCTATGACTTTCTGGGCGACACCCGCGCGGTCGACAGCCACATCAAGCGCATCCGCGCCAAGCTGTGCGTCCCGGAAAACCCCTGGGACATCAAGACCGTGTGGGGCGTGGGCTACCGCTTCGAGGTCAATGGATAACGCGCAGTCGAGCCGCCCCGCAAGCGCGGTCGCCAGGCCGCTTGGCCGACATACGATTTTCTTCAGGGTGCTGACCGGCTACGTCGTCATGGCGATCATCGTCGTGGCGTTGGCCGGTTTTGTCAGCGCGCTGCTGATCCGCCGGTATGTGCTCGAAACCAACCTTGCCGACCTGCTCGACCGCGCCGAGGCGGTGGCCGCTTCGCTCGCCCGCGCGGACGGCCGGCTGCGCGTGCTCACGCCGCGCGGCCTGCGCGAGATGGAATCGCTGTGCGACGCGCAGCTGATCTACGTAGGCGACGACATGGTGGCGCGCCAGATGCCGGTCAAGCCGCGCGGCTGGTGGCTGGTGCCTCCGCCCTCTCCTTCGCCCACGCCCGACGCGCCCTCGCGGCCGAAACGGGCCAAGTCCCTCCCCACCCTCTACCCCGCGCTGAGCAATCGCATGCTCGCGCTCTACGGCGATCTGTTCCGCGGCGCCGTGATCGACCCCGACCGGCAGGCCGAGCTCGCCCGGATCAACCTGGCCGGCTCGGTGGACGAGCAACTGGTGCGCTCGATCATGAACGGGGAAAAGGCCACCGACGTGCGGCAATTGCAGCTGCTTTCCTATCCGGTCATCTTCGCGGGCATTCCGATCGCGGATTTGGAGGGCGGAGCGACCAGCGCGGCGCTCATCCTGTGCCGGCCGCTGACCGAGGTCAGCCGCGTGACCGGACAGATTCTCACGATGTTTTCGCTCTCGGGCGCGGCGGCGCTCGCGTGCGCGGCGGCGCTGGCTTGGTTTATGAGCCGGCGCATGACCAGGCCGATCATGGCCCTGTCCGCGATCGCGGCGCGCATGGCCGACGGCCATTACGGCGAGCGCATTGCGCTGGGCACGCGCGACGAGATCGGGCAACTGGGCGACACGCTGAACACGCTGTCGGCGCGGCTGGAAGAGGACGCGTCGGCGGCGCAGAAGCTCGAGCAGCTGCGGCGCGACTACATCGCCAACATCTCCCACGAGCTGCGCACGCCGCTCACCGGCATCCGGGGCATGGTGGAGCCGCTGCTCGACGGCATGATGGAGACCGAGGCCGAGAGGGAGTCCTGCTACCGCATCATCTATCAGGAGACCGTGCGGCTGGAGAAGATGATCGCCGAGATGCTCGACATGAGCCGGCTGCAGTCGGGCCGCGCGGATCTCGCGCTCGAGCCGATGCCAATCGCCGGGCTGCTTGAGGCGGCGGCGCGGCGGATGCGCTCCCGCGCGGACGAAGCCGGCATCGCGCTTGACGTGGACGCGCCGGGCGATCAGCTTGCGGTGATGGGCGACGAGGACCGCATCCTTCAGGTGCTGATTATCCTGATGGACAACGCGCTTTCATTCACCCCGCCGGGCGGCCGCGTAACGCTCGCCGGGCGCCGCGCGGGCAAAGGCGCGGTGGCGATCTCGGTCGCCGATACCGGCGCGGGCATCGACCCGGCCGATCTGCCCTACATCTGGGAGCGCTTCTACAAGGCCGACCGCTCGCGCATGCGCACCTCCGGCACCGGCCTGGGCCTTTCGATCGCCAAGATGGTGGTCGAACTCATGGGCGGCGAGATCGGCGTGGAAACCGCGCCGGGCGAGGGATCGACGTTTACGTTTACACTCAAGGAAGCCATCCAATTGCCATAGCGAGGCAAGCCGCATTTGCCGTTATCTCAGGCACAATCAGGTCTGACCTTTCATATCGGTTATGGCCCTGGGCGCTCTTTTGCATTTCCAGCATTTGATGGCTTGCTCACCGCTTGAAACGCCTAACCAACTGTCCGTCATCGGCTGCCGCCCGTGCGCAAGGTCCACCGCCGGCAGCCGCCCTCACGGCAACGCCGCGTCCGTCACGCGCATGCGTCAACGTATGCGGTCGGCGGAACCCTACACAAAAATTTGCATAAAGCGCCTCCCCGCCGGCCACAATAAACCGACTGGGAGGCGATTTTTCTTGGCTATGATGGAATGCGCACACTGCGGCGAAGCGGCGGAAGCGCGCGCTATGGGGTGCTGCTCGGGCTGCGGTGCGATGGTGTGCAGCCATTGCCTGGAAGCGCAGACCTGCCCCGAAGGGCCCGCAACCGACGGCGGCATCGACTGACGCTCAACCGAACAGCGCGAAATCCGAGTTCGCCGGGTAGGCCACCACGGTCTGAACGTCGCTTGCGTTCAAGCCGATCTTGTCTTTCCAATAATCGTGCAGCGCGCGCACCCGCGCATAGGCGTAAGCATGCAGCTCACGGAGCGTGATCTGTCCGTTTTTGTCGGCGTCGGCCGCGCCGCCGCCGCCCTCGGCCACCGCCTTGCCGAAGAAGTTGTAGGTCATCGATCGGACCAAGGTGCCCTCCGGGTCGGTCGTCTTGACGCCGTAGCCCTTTTCACTGCCGCGCGCGGCGCAGAGCACCTGGTACTTGCTCGCCCTGAACTCGCCCGACTTGGGCGCGGCCCCGAGAAATGCGCCGAGGAACGCCTCGTTTGCGTCGTCCTGCCCGCCCTTGTTGATCGTCGTGCCGCTGTAGCAGGCCGCGAGCATCAGCACCACCCGGCCCGGCACCTTGTCGAGCACCGCACGCAGTTGCGCGGGGGTAATGGTGCCGCCGCCCACATACAGCCGGTACGCGCCGCCGGACAGCCCGCCGTGGCAGGTGATGTAAAGGTAGCTGGTGTCGCCGCTCTTCGCGCCCGCGAACGCGCGGGCAATCGCCGAGAGCGCCTTCGCGCGCGTGACGTTGACGGCGGTCTGCGTGCCGATGCCGTTCTTCGTCAGCATCGCGGCCACGTCCTCCGCCTCATAGGGCACCATGGGCAGCGCCGCCAGGCCCATCGCCTTGTCGGCCCTCCCCTCGCCGATCACCAGGCCCCGCCTGACCGCGCGGGCCGCGTCCACCCGCACGGCGCACACCGCGCGCTTGCCGCCGGGCGCGACGGCGCAGATGTTGGCCCTACCCGCGCCCACAAACGATACCATGCCCGCCGACACGGTCGCCACGCGCGGATTGGAGCTCGTCCAGCGCAGAGCGCCCGCGCTCGCGGCCGACGGCGCGACGGTGGCGGTAAGCTTGACCGGCGCGTCCCCGCGCGAGGCGGTCAGCCGGGCTCTACTCAGCACGACGCGTGTAATCGCGGGCGGCTTCACCGTCAGACGGCAGCTGGCCGACGCGCCGCTTAAGTCCGCGGCGTAGGCGGTAATCGTGGCCACGCCGGGGCTCAGCGCGCGAATGCTCCCCTGCGGCGACACAATGGCCACCGACTCGTCCGAGCTCTTCCAGCCGACCTTCTTCTTGTCGGCCGCTGGCTGCACCCGGAAAGGCATCGGGGCCTCCTTGCCCGTGACGAGCGTCGCCTGGGCATATTTGAGGCGAATCGACTTGACCCGCGCCCGCGCGCCCGCCGCCGGCAGCAGCGCGATCAGCACAATCAGCACCCACATCAGCTTGCGTCTCACATCGAATCCTCCGCACAATATTCATAATTGGAAATAATTTGGTAATATAATACCACAGGTTTTGTCCGCGCGCAAGGGCCGCAGGGCGAAAAATCTGGGGTTGACGCCGCGCGGGCCGGCGGCTATAATGATCGCGGCATCATCAAAGCAAGGGAAGTGAGCCAATGGACGGCAAGCCTCGAAGTACCCGGGTCGGTTTCCTCCCCATGTCAGGGCATACCCATCTCCGGCGTTTCGCGCGCTCTTTCGTCCATTGCGTCGCAAATTCAATGGATTGATCGCTTGTGCGTGCGCCGCCGTCCGTGGGGACGGCTTTTTTGTCGCCGCCGTGCGCCTGACGTGGGCATCATAATCCAGAAAGGAATGATCCCCATGATGACCATGCGCAAGCGTACCCTGAACCGGAACATCGAGCAGAGCAAGCGTGCCGCGCAAGCGCGGCTCAGGTCCCTCGCCTTCTTGGATGCCGGGGCGCTTTGGACGAGCCTGTCCTCGGCCCCGACCGGGCTTAGCGCGGACGAGGCCGAGCACAGGCTCGGCGAGCACGGCAGGAACGTCGTCACCGCCGGAGCGCGCAGTACGCCGCTCAAGCGGCTGCGGGAGGCGGTCGTCCATCCCTTCAACCTGATTTTGCTGGTAATCGCGGTCGTCACCTGGTTTACCGACATCGTCTTCGCGCCCAAGCCCGACTATCTGACGGTAATCATCATCCTTATGCTGGTGACGCTGTCGAGCGCGATCGCCTTTGTGCAGAACGAGCGCTCGAGCGCCGCCGCCGAGCAGCTGTCGAAGATGATCTCGAACAAGGCCGACGTGCTGAGGGGCGGCGAAAAGGTCGAACTGCCGCTTTCCGAGGTGGTGCCCGGCGACGTGGTGCTGCTGTCGGCGGGCGACATGCTGCCGGCCGACGTGCGCTTTTTGACCACCAAGGACACCTTCGTGGCCCAGGCCGCGCTGACCGGCGAGTCGAACCCGGTGGAGAAGTCCGGCGCCGTACCCGGCGCGCCCGAGCAGAGCCCGACCGAATGGCGGAACATCGGCTTCATGGGCACCAACATCGTCAGCGGCAGCGCCAGCGCGGTGGTGCTTTTGACCGGCAACGACACCTACTTCGGCGCGATGGCCGAGTCGCTGACCGGCGACCGGGCGAAGACCAGCTTCGAGCGCGGCGTCGACTCGGTCAGTCGGCTGCTCGTGCGCATGATGCTGGTCATGGTGCCGATCGTGCTCGCGATCAACGGGTTTTACAAAAGCGACTGGCCGGGCGCGCTGCTGTTCGCGATCAGCCTGGCGGTGGGGCTGACGCCGGAGATGCTGCCGGTAATCATGACCTCCACGCTGGCCAGGGGCGCGATCAACATGTCGCGCCACAAGGTGATCGTCCGCACGCTCGGCGCGATCCAGGCCTTCGGCGAGATGGACGTGCTGTGCACCGACAAGACCGGCACGCTGACCGAGGACCGGATCGTGCTGGAGAAGTACATGGACCCTCGCGGCGCGGACGACGACCGCGTGCTGCGCCACGCCTACCTCAACAGCCACTTCCAGACCGGCCTCAAGAACCTGATCGACCTGGCCATCATCAACCGCTCGGTGCAAAACGGGCTCGAGGGCATCCTGACCGGCTACCGTCGGGTGGACGAAATTCCGTTCGACTTCGCGCGCCGCCGGATGAGCGTGGTGCTCGAGAACGCAGCCGGCAAGCGCCAGCTGATTACCAAGGGCGCGGTCGAGGAGGTCATGGCGATCTGTTCGTTCGTGGAGCTCGACGGTCGGGTGGTCAAGCTGAGCGACGAGGCGCGTCGCGTCGCGCTCGACACCTGCGAGCAGCACAATGTAGAAGGGCTGCGCATGCTGGCGGTGGCGCAGAAAAACGAGGTGCCCGGCAGCGGCGTATTCGGCGTGGCCGACGAAAACGACATGGTGCTGATCGGGTTCGTGGGCTTTCTCGACCCGCCCAAGAAAAGCGCCGCCGCCGCCATCACCGCGCTGCGCGAGCATGGGGTGCGCACCGTGGTGCTGACCGGCGACAGCGAGGGCGTGGCCGTCAAGGTATGCGGCAAGGTCGGCGTGGGCACCGGCCTCGTGCTGACCGGAGGCGACGTGGAGGCGATGGACGACCACGCGCTCGAGGCGGCGGCCCGGGATTGCGACCTGTTCGCCAAGCTCTCCCCCGCCCAGAAGGGGCGGGTGGTGCGCGCGTTCCAGGCCGCAGGGCACACCGTGGGCTACATGGGCGACGGGATCAACGACGCGCTCGCGCTGCATCAGGCCGACGTAGGCATCTCGGTCGACAGCGCGGTGGACATCGCCAAGGAGACCGCCGACATCATCCTGCTGCAAAAGGACCTGATGGTGCTGGAGCAGGGCGTGCTCGAGGGCCGGCGCACCTTCGGCAACATCGTCAAGTACATCAAGATGGCGGCCAGCGGCAACTTCGGCAACATGATCTCGGCCATCCTGGCCAGCCTGTTCCTGCCGTTCTTGCCGATGCTGCCGGTGCAGTTGCTGACGCAAAACCTGCTGTCCGACCTGGCCCAGATGGGCATCCCCTTCGACAGCGTGGATCAGGCATACCTCAAGAAGCCGCGCAAGTGGGAGACCGACTCGATCAAGTCGTTCATGGCGGTGCTCGGTCCGCTGAGCTCGGTGTTTGACATGCTGCTGTTTGCGGTCATGTGGTGGGTGTTCGGCGCGAACACGCAGGCGCTCTCGCCGCTGTTCCACGCCGGCTGGTTCGTGTTCGGCACGGTCTCGCAGGCGCTGGTCATCCACACCATCCGAACCGGTCAAATACCGTTTGTGCAGAGCCGGCCGGCCCGCCCGCTGCTGATCTCTACGCTGCTGGTCGCGGCGATCGCCATCGCGGTGGGCTTCACGCCGCTGGCCGTCGGCATCGGCATGATGCCGCTGCCCCCAGCCGTCCTGCCGTGGCTGCTCCTGCTGCTGGCCGGCTACTTCCTGTGCGCGCAGTTGGTCAAGCGCGCGTATATACGGCGGCACGGAGAATGGCTGTAGGGGAAACGCGGCGAACGGGACGGGCCGATGCTCACATCGGCCCGTCCCGTTCCTTATATCACATGTCCGGCCGGCTCATGCCTATGCGCCGCTGGACTTGGCGCGTCCACAGCGCGCTGACGGTCGTGGTCGCAAGAAACGACAGGCCCGTGAGCAGGAACCAGCGCGGCACACCCCAACGCTCGGCGAACGCGCCCGCGGTCAGCAGGCCCACCGGGATGGCGAGCGACATGCCGGTCTCGGTCAGCGCAAACGCGCGCCCCTGCGCCTCGCGGGGTATATGCTCCTGAATGTAGGCGACGTAGGGGATGTCGAACAGATTGCCGCTCGCGCCCATCGCGCAGCACAGCAGCGCGAACGCCCAGAAGCCCGGCATGCTGCTGGGCAGCAGCGCGACGCCCAGCGCCGACAGCCCCAGCGCGTATTGCGCCAGGTGGATCATCCGGAGCTTGTTGCCGATCTTGCCCACCAGGCCGGCGGCCAGCGCGGACAGCATAAGGCCCAGCGCGTAGAGCAGCTCCACCAGCCCGCCGTGCCGGGCGCTGACGCCGAAGTAGCCGCTGCTCATCAACGGGTACAGGCTGCCCGTGGGCGCGAAGAATACCATCGAGAGCATCGAGCACAGCGTGACGACGACGAGCGCCCGGTCGCCGGCCAACACGCGCGCGCCCTCGGCCAGTTCGCGCGTCAGGTGCCGCCGCTTGTGCGCCGCCCCGGGCACCTGCGGGATGTCGATCGCGGCCGCGCCCGCGCTCGCCACCAGCGCGCCCGCGAGGTCCAGCAGCAGTATCCAATAGATCGGCATCTCGGCGTACATCAGCGCGCCCAGCACCGGCCCCAGCATGCGCGCGCCCGAACGCATCAGCTGCTGGAAGCCGCCGACGCGCACCAGCTCATCGCGCGGTACCAGCAGCCCAATGGCCGACTGGGTCGCCGGCGAATGGAACGCGCCGCCCAGCGCCCGCAGCGCCATCACCGCGTAGATGACGGCATGCGGCGGCCGCCCCAGCGCGAAGCCGGCTGCCAGCATCGCGGACACCGAACCGATGAACAGGTCGGAGGCGATGATTACGCGCTTGCGCGGCAACCGATCCACCCACACGCCCGCTACCGGGCCCAACAAAAACTGCGGCAGGAATGCCGCCAGCCCCGACAGCGCCATCACCATCGACGAGCCGGTCTCGCTGGCCAGGTACCAGATCAGCGCAAACTGCGCGGCGGAACTGCCGATCAGCGACACCGCCTGCCCCGACGCAATCAGCACAAATCGCTTGCGCCAGCCTTGCTTGTCCGAGTGCGTACGCTCGTCCATAGCCGCCCCCCTCGCGATGATTTCGGCAATTATAACACATCCTTGCGAATTTAGCAATGCTGAAACGCCCCATTTTATCGGTGTTGCCGCCCGAAAATTCGGCATAAACTAAAACTGAGGGATATCTATGTGATGTGGAGTGATGTGCATGTTGGCGTCCATCATGCTGGTGAGCGAGCGCGATGCCGTGGGCGGCCAGTCGGAGAGCGCGGGCCAACTGGCCGCGTCGCTGCTGCGCGCGGCCGGCTACGCGGTGACCGGACTGGCGCTGGTGCCCAGCGAGCAGCTGCCGATCGAGGCGGCGCTTACGCGCCACGCGCAGGCGTTGCACTCGGCGCTGATTGTGACGATCGACCTGGGCTGTGACCGGGTGCGCGAGGCGACGGCGGGCGCCGCGCAGGCGGTATCCGACATCGTATTATCGACGGGCGCGCGCGCGGCGTGCGCGCTGTACGACCGCGCCATGATCCTGTCGCTGCCCGGCGACGAAGCCGCCGTGTATGCGGGCCTGTCCTCCATGCTGCCCGTCCTACGCGACCGGCCAGGGCCGCTGGCGCGTGAAGCATCGGCCGCGCCGATGTGAAATGC